>CAZAQL010000035.1:0-24522 GCA_964487295.1 uncultured bacterium
CCGCTCGAGAACTACATCGCGCCGATCGACCTCGGCATGAAGAATCTCTCCATCGGCGTGACGGGGCTCGGCGACGAGTTCTGGAGCTTCCTCACGAACACGTCCGTGCTGCTCGTGGTCGGTATTCTCATCGGGCTGCTCGTGCTCTCCGCCGGCAAGCTCACGAAGCGCCGCACGGGCAGGGTCTTCATCGGCGGAACGAAGCCGACGGAGCACATGGACGCCATGCACTTCACGGGAAGCGGGTTCTACGGCACGATCAAGCAGATGGTGCCCTTCAAGGGCTTCTACATGAACGCCGAGCAGAAGGTGTTCGACGTGCACGCCGTCGGCGGACGCATCGGCGACGTCTTCGTGCAGGGCTTGAGGTCGCTCCACAGCGGAGTGCTCTCGACGTACCTGGCGTGGTGCGTCATCGGGCTCGGCGCGATCGTGTTCGCGGTGCTCTCAGCGCTTCTGAGGGAGCTCGTGAGCAGGTAGAACGGAAGGCACCGGCGGACGCCGGCGGCCCCCGGAGTCTCGGGCCGCCCGACCGCCCGGACGCTACGGGACCAAGCAAGGGATAGCAATCAGGGTCGCACGAGCCAGGCGGGAGACGAGACGATATGGGTAACATCGCTCCACAGCTCTACGCGCTCCTGGTGTTCATGGTCATCGGCTCGATCGTGGCCATCGAGACCAGGAACCTCCTGTCCGCCGTGATCTCGGTCAGTGCGGTCGGCTTCGCGCTGTCGGTCGCGTTCCTGTTCCTGGGGGCGCCGGACATCGCGATCACACAGCTGGTTGTCGAGGTTCTCGTCCTGATCATCCTCATCAGAGGTACGATCCTCCTCGACAACACGGCCGTCGACACGCACCGGGACACGCTCGCGGTCGTCACTTCACTCATCTTCTTCGGGTTGATCCTCGGGTTCGGGGCGATGATCTTCGGCGGCCAGGGATTCCCCGAGTTCGGGTCGTTCGCGGCCTCGGGCGGGTCGCGCGTCTCGATGGAGTACCTGAGGCTCGGCCTCAAGGAGACGCACGCGGCCAACATCGTCACCGCGGTCATCCTCGACTTCCGCGGGTACGACACGCTGGGCGAGGCGACGGTGCTCTTCGCCTCGATTCTCGGCGCGCTGGCGCTTCTGAGGCGCGAGGGGAAGGTCGCGGAGAAGGAGGTGGTCGACGTATGAAGGGTATGACGCTCATCGTCAAGACGATCACCGACTTCGTCGTCGGCTTCATTCTGATCTTCGGCGCCTACATCGTGCTGTACGGGCACCTGACGCCGGGCGGCGGGTTCGCCGGCGGCGTCATCGTCGCCTGCGCGTTCATCCTGCTGATGCTCGCGCACGGCGCCGATGTGGCGTTCTCGAAGTTGCCGGAGCGCGTCGCGCACTTCCTGGATTCGGCGGGTGCGTTCGCGTTCCTGGCGATCGGGTGGTTCGCGATGCTGATGGGGCGGCTCTTCCTGGAGAACATCTTCCCGAAGGGAGAGCTGTTCTCGCTGTTCAGTTCCGGAACCATTCTGCCGATCAATATCGCGATCGCGTTCAAGGTCGGGAGCTCCATCTTCCTGGTCTTCTCGGCGCTCGCCATCTTCCGCAGGCGTTCCTTCAGGGCCATGATCGAGGATGAACTGGCATGACGGTCTATTTCCTGTGCGTGGTTCTTCTGACGATGGGGCTCTACTGCCTCGTGGCGAAGAAGAACATCGTGAAGAAGGTTCTCGGCATCGTGATCATGGACTACGCCGTGAACCTCTATCTGATCATCGTCGGGTACAGGCAGGGAGGCGTACCGCCCATCATCGAGCGCAGCGATGAGGTGATCGCCAGCGGAGGCGTCCTGCCGGAGTCGATGGTCAACGGATTCGTGGACCCGCTCCCGCAGGCGCTGGTCCTGACATCGATCGTGATCGGTCTCGGTGTGCTGTCCCTCATGGTGGCGATGTGCATCCGCCTCTATGAGAAGCACGGCACCTTTGATATGTCCGTCATCAGCAAGCTGAGGGGATAGCCGATGAACCCTACACCTCTCTTTGTGGCGATTCCTCTGGGGGCGGCGTTCCTCATCCCCCTCCTTGGAATCTGGTGGAAGAAGAGCGGAGAGGTCCTCGCGCCGATCTGCACGGCGATCCTGGCTATCCTGGCGATCGCGCAGACCGGCGTCGGCCCGGCCTCATACGCGATGGGAGCCTGGACCCCGCCGCTCAGTATCGAGCTCGTGAGCGACGGGCTCTCCACGCTGCTGCTCATCGCGGTGAACGCCGTGGCGCTTCTGAGCATCATCTTCTCGCTCAAGTACATGAAGGCGTACACGGGTCTCGTGAAGTACTACGCGCTCTTCATGCTGATGGTCGCGGGGATGAACGGGGTGGTGGTGTCGGGCGACCTGTTCAACATCTACGTGTTCCTTGAGATCGCGTCGATCTCGTCGTACGCGCTCGTCGCGTTCGGCGTGGGCGCCGAGGAGCTCGAGGCGGGGTTCAAGTACCTCATCCTCGGCAGCGTCGCGTCCGTGATGCTCCTCTTCGGCGTCGGCACCGTCTACGCCGTCACGGGCTCGCTGAACATGGCCGACGTGGCGAACATCATCATGACGCACCACGGACAGCAGATGAACCCCGCGCTGCTTCTGGCCGGCGCGATGTTCCTGATGGGCTTCGGCCTCAAGGCCGCTCTCGTCCCGTTCCACGCGTGGCTGCCGGACGCGCATCCGTCGGCGCCCGCGCCGATCTCCGCGATGCTCTCCGGCGTCGTGATCAAGAGCCTCGGCGTCTACGCGATCTGCCGCATCTTCTTCCACGTCTTCGGCGTGGCGAGCGGCGTCGCGGGAAGCGTCATCTTCGCGAACGCGATGATCGCCTTCGCGGTTCTCTCGATCGTCTTCGGCGGGGCGCTGGCTATCGGGCAGTGGGACTACAAGCGGCTGCTCGCGTACAGCTCGATCGGACAGGTCGGCTACATCATGCTCGGCATCGGCGTCGGCGCCAGGGTCCTGGCGACCGGCGGGCAGCCGATGATCGCCGGACTGGCGATCCTGGGCGGTCTCTTCCACCTGATCAATCACGCGGCCTTCAAGTCGCTTCTCTTCCTGAGCTCGGGCGCGGTGCAGCACGCGACGGGCACGCGGGACATGAAGCAGCTCGGGGGACTCAGAGAGTCGATGCCGGTGACCTCCTGGACGATCACCCTCGGTACGCTGTCGATCGCCGGGGTGCCTCCGTTCAGCGGGTTCTGGAGCAAGCTCATCATCATTATCGCGACGATCAAGGCGGGCCACTACATTGTCGCCGCCGTCGCCATGGCGTTCGCGTTCGTCACGCTCGCGTACTACGTGAAGGTTCAGCGGGAGATCATCTTCGGGTCGGTGACGAGGCTGGTCGAGAAGGCCAGAGAGGTTCCGGCGCTCATGTACGTGCCGCTCATCATTCTCGCGATCGTCTGCGTCGGGTTCGGGCTCCTCTACCCGGTCATCGGGAGCAGAATCCTCGAGCCCGCGCGCGACGCGCTGATGCACGGCAGCGGTCTGGTCCTCGGGTAGAGGGTAAGGAGCACAGATGGAAACACTCAAGCGAAGGCTCCTCGATCTGATCATCTACTTCGTCCTGTGGCTGTTCCTCACATGGTCGCTGGACTGGCAGGCGCTGCTGGCCGGAGGCATCCTCGCGGTCATCTTCGCGCTCATTCTGTCGGGGCTCCTGCCCGAGCGCGCGGAGCGGCTCTTCAGTCCGGTCCGCTGGTTCTGGGCGGTCGCGCACCTGCTCTCGCTGGCGCTGTGGATCGTCGTCGCGAACTTCGACGTGCTCTACAGGGTCGTGCACCCGAACCTGCCGATCAGGCCGGGTATCGTGAAGGTGAAGACCACGCTCAAGACCGACGAGGCCAAGACCTTCCTTGCGAACTCGATCACGCTGACGCCGGGCACGCTGACGGTCGACGTCATCGACGATTGGCTCTACGTGCACTGGATCAACGTGCATGAGAACCTCGAGGACACGGAGGCGATCACCCGCGACATCGCTGGGCGCTTCGAAGTCACACTGAGGAGGGTTTTCGACTAATGACCGTATTTCTGTTCTTGCTGATCGTCGGGTGCTTCATGTGCCTCATCCGGGTCGCGAAGGGCCCGACCCCGCCGGACAGGGCCGTGGCGATCGACACGATCGGTGTGATGGTGGTGGGCATCTGCGGTGTGTTCGGGATCATCACCGGTCAGGATTTCTATCTGAACGTCGCTATCGCCTGGGCGCTGCTGTCGTTCATTGGCACGCTCGCGCTCGCCAAGTATCTGGAGGGGAGGGGCTTCGATGAGTAGCCAGGTCGGGATCGCGACGATCCTCCTCGTGTCCCTCGGCGTGCTCTTCGATCTCGTCGGGGCTCTCGGTCTTTTGCGGCTGCCGGATGTCTACAACAGACTTCAGGCCGCGACGAAGTGCGTCACGCTCGGCACGCTCCTGATCCTCGTCGGCGTGCTCGTGCACACGGGCTGGAACTCGATGGGGATCAAGGCGCTTCTGGCGGCCATCTTCGTGCTGTGGACGTCGCCGACGGGCAGCCATTCGCTCGCCCGCGGCGCGCACATCGCCGGCGTGCCGCTCTGGAAGGGCACGGTCGTCGACCGCTACCGCGAAGACACCGGTCGGCAGTAGGACGGCACCAGCGCGCGCGGCTCTGTCGCGCGTCGAGATAGATGCGACTCCCCGAGAGTCGAGACCGGTGTGGCGGGATATGGTCGGCCGCGCCGGGGATGAAGCTCACACGGGGTGACCCACTCGAGAGGATGGAAGCTGGCATGAGGAAGCCGAAACTGCGCGAGCTCAAGGAGGCCATCAAGTCGGTGGTCCAGGGACCGTACACGACGACGTTCCCCGCGACGCCGCTCAAGCCGGCCGAGGCATTCCGGGGGCAGCCGGAGTACCACGAGGAGGACTGTATCGGGTGCGGGGCGTGTGCGGAGGTGTGTCCGGCGAGGACGATCGACGTCATCGACGAGGGGAACACGCGGACGCTGATCCACCACTACGACAACTGCATCTACTGCGGCCAGTGCCAGGCGTACTGCACGACGGAGAAGGGCATCATCCTCTCCAATGAGAAGTACGACCTCGCCGTCTTCGACCGCGCGCAGGCGATCACGAAGGTGGAGAAGGAGCTGGTCCGCTGCGAGTCGTGCGGAGGCGTCATCACGACGAAGGAGCACCTGGTGTGGATCGCGCGGAAGGTCGGTTCGCTGGCCGTCGCGAACCCGGTGCTGACGGTGGCGCTTCAGCAGGAGCTCGGCATCACGACCGACCCTGTGCCGCGCGGCGAGAAGCAACTCGGACGCGCGGACAGCTACCGCGTCATGTGCCCGAGCTGCCGGCGGGCCGTCTATCTGACCGAGGACTGGAAGGGCTAGCGGCGCGTTCCATGGGGCACTCGTGCCCTGCGCAAAGCGGTTGCAGAAGAGGATCGTTCGTTGGACGAGGCGGGCTCCGAGAGGGGCCCGCTTCCTCTTTGATGAGCGCGCTCCATCTGGTATGCTTCAGCCAAACCAGCATGCACACGATATCTCTTACCGCAGGGGGCCGTCATGGGTCATCTCTCTCATCGCCGGGGGTCGTCATGGGCCATCTCTCTCATCGCAGGGGGGACACGATGAACCGTACACCTCGCCGCGTCGTCGCGGTACTGGCCGCGCTCTTCGTCTGGTGTCTCGCCGGGGCCGCGCTGGCTGACGCGCTCGCCGACGCCGAGCGCGCGCTCGCTGAGAACCGGCTCCAGGACGCCATCGAGGCCTACGAGGCGATCGCCGCCGACGAGAGCCGGCCGGGAGAGGTCCGCTCGGCCGCGTACCGGGGGCTCGCGGTCGCGCGCGACGGGCTCCAGTGGGGAGCCGCGTCCGTCGTCCCCCTGAGCCGCTCGCTCTCGCTCGACCCCTCACACGCCGGCTCGCCGTGTGTCATCAACTGGATCGACCGGAGCCTCTCGAACCACGGCGTCCGCCCCGACGCGCGCGTTGAGATCGAGCGCGCGATCGAGGCGGGGGCGGGCATTCCGCACACCGAGTACTGGCTCCACGACCTCGTCGTGAGCCTCACCGAGATGGACGGCGACCGCTCGGGCGGCGTCGAGCTCTGGAACCGCTACGCGTTCATCCAGGACGTCCTCGTGGTCGGACCGTTCCTCAACACGGGGGGCTCGGGGCTCCGGACGCCGTACCCGCCCGAGCTCGAGATCGATCTCGACGCCGAGTACCACGACCGGCTCGGGCGCCCGGTCGTGTGGCGTCCGTTCCACACCGGGCCGCGCGGCAGGATCGACTTCGACATGGTGTTCGACGATGAGCCCGACGCCGTCGGCTATGCGCTGACGCACGTACGACTCGACAGCACGATGGGCGGGTACCTGCATCTCATGGGCCGCGGCGCCTGCGCGGTCTGGCTCAACGGCGAGCTCGTCTTCGTGGACGACGACCCGAAGGCCACGGGCGCGAAGTGGTACGACCTGCCGGTGACCTTCGCGGAGGGCTGGAACCGCATCCTCCTCAAGGCGGGCGCGGAGACCGAGCTCCTGCGCTGGTACGTCGCCATCCGTGACGGCGACGGGCTTCCGCTCGATGTCGAGGCCGGCACCGACCCGACCGTGTACGCCGGCCCGGATGCAGTCGAGGACATCGGGGACGCATCGCCGACGACCGGCATGGAAGCGTTCTCGGAGAACCACTACGTCAGAGCGTGGTACGACAAGGCCCAGGAGATGCCGCTTCCGGACATCGTCATCCTCGCCGGGTTCCTCGAGCGGGGCGGTCACGTCGACGCGCTCGAGGATCTGCTCGACGTCGCCGAGGAGCGTTTCCCCGACTCGGGCTCCCTCGGGCTCATCCGTGCCAGGACTCTGGACTTCCGCGAGCAGTCGGGCGAGGCGGCCGCTCTTCGCCGGAGGATCGCGCAGAACGCGCCGCTCTTCGTCGAGGCGTGCGCCAGCGTCGTTCAGGAGCTTCTCAACCAGGGCGATGTCGAGGGCGCGACCGAGGCGATGGAGGCGCTTGAGGAGCAGCCGGTGCGGGGGAGGTACCACCGGCTTCTGAGCGCCGGGCTCGAGCTTCATCGAAGCAACGTCGCAGGCGCCATGGCGATCCTCGAGTCCCTCTACGAGGAGACGCCGGGCGACCGGGCGGTGCGCGGCGTCTACCTCGGGCAGCTGAGGAGCGCCGGCGACAAGCGCGAGTACGCCGAGCGGATGCGGGAGGCGATGGCCGTCCGTCCCGATGACATGTCTCACATGCGTTCGTGCGCCGGCCTCGCGTACGGCGAGGGTGAGTACGATGAGGCGCTCGCGATCCTCGACGACATGCTCGAGTTCTGGATCCGCCGGGACGACGTGCACATGGAGATCGCCACCGTGCTCGAGGCCGACGGCCGGGAGGAGGAGGCTCTTGAGCACTACCGCGAGGCGCTCGCGTGTTCGCCGGTCAAGGAGTCGGCCCACAAGTCGCTCGCACATACGCTGCTCAAGCTCGACCGCAAGGACGAGGCGCTCGAGCATCTCGAGGCCGCCGCGGAGCGCGATCCCTATTCGCTGGAACTCAGGGACCGAATCCGCGAGGTCCGAGGCGAACCGCCGCTTCGGGACTACTTCACGAAGGAGGATGTCGGCGAGCTTTCGCGCGCGGACATGTCCTGGATCGATGGGGAGCCCGAGGCCGTCTCGCTCATCGACGCCGCGAGCGTGATCGTCTATCCGGACGGCGCGCAGTACGTCCGGCAGCACGTCGCGACGAAGATCCTCACACCCGCCGGCGTCGAGCAGCACCGCAAGATGGACGCGCCGGTCTTCTGGTCCGACTCGCAGGGCAAGATCGAGATCGCGAGGACCATCAAGGCCGACGGCCGCGAGATCGAGGCGGAGCGGGGCTTCGGCGAGATCGTCTTCGCCGACGTGGAGCCGGGCGACGTCATCGAGTACCGCTACTCCATGAACTACTCCCCCGAGGTCGGGCTCAAGGGTCACTTCTGGATCAACCACTACTTCCAGTTCAGCATCCCCTGCCTGCTGGCCCGGTTGGCGATCCTGCACCCGAAGGACGTCGAGTATGACTGGGTGTGTCACAACGCCGACATCGAGCCCGTACTGACGAGGCACGGCGACTGGACGCTGGCGACGTGGGAGGACGGGGAGGTGCAGGCCGACGCCATCGAGACCAGCATGCCGCCGTACGACGAACGCGTCGCCTGGGTCGACGTCTCGACGATCCGATCGTGGGACGACATCGTCGACTGGTACGTCGTCCAGTCGCGGGGCCGGATCCGCGCCGGCGAGCGCGTGCGGGAGCTCGCGGCCGAGCTCGGCGAGGGCGCGCCGGACGACAGTACGCTCATCCGTCGCGTCACGCATCACGTGATGAACGAGATCCGCTACGAGGGAGGGCAGTTCTCGGACAGCGCGGTCGTGCCGCGATCGTCCGAGGAGGTGCTGCGCACCGGGTTCGGGGACTGCAAGGACCAGTCGGGGCTCATCATCAGTCTCCTCGGCGAGCTGGGGGTCGACGCCGGATTCGCGCTCGTGAACAGCCGGGCCGAGAAGTCCGTGCCGTACCTGCCCTCGCCCCGCTTCACGCACGTCGTCGTGCGGGCCGTCGCGGACGACGGCAGCGTCTACTGGGTGGACCCGACGGCAGTGGGACAGCGCTTCCCGAACATCCCGGTGATGCTCGAGAACGCGCCGGCGCTGCTCGTCGACGCCGAGCGCCCGGAGTTCGTCACCGTGCCGACCGAGCTCGCGACGAGCAACGGACACCGGTCCGAGGCGACAGGATCGCTCAGCGCCGAGGGGTCCCTGACGCTCGCGGGGGAGTGTCGCTATCGCGGCGAGGACGCCGCGGCGGTTCGGATGCTCCTGCACTGGATGCCCGAGTACCGCCAGCAGGTGGCCGAGGGCATGCTCACCGAGCGGTTCCCCGGGGCGAGGGTCGCGTCGGCCGAGCTGACCGGGGATGGCGATCCGGAGTCGGATGTGACCTTCTCCTACGACATGACCTACCCGACAGCCGCCACGCTCACCGGCGGGCTCATGATCCTCGAGCCGCCGTGGACCATCAGCACCGTGCCGTACGAGCTCGTCTCCACCGAGACGAGAGAGGAACCCCTCATGCTCAATAGCTGGCGAGGCCTGTACGTGGAGAAGGTCCGGATCGAGCTGCCGGAGGGGTGCGAGCCGATCGAGGAGCTGCAGTCGGCCGATGTGTCCTGCGGCCTCGGACGGTTCACGCTCGCGCGGCGCGTGGATGGCAACACGCTCGTGCTCGAGAAGTCGTTCGAGCTCCGGGAGCTGCGACTGGAGCCGGAGGACTATCCGGAGTTCCGGGAGTTTCTTGAGAAGGCGTGGCGGGCCGAGAAGCAGCCCGTGGTCCTCAAGCTGGCGAGCTAGCCGAACACGGGCGCGAGGACTCGCTCCTCGAGCATCGCCAGGAACCGATCGGCGTCGATGGCGCGAACGATGTGCACACCGTGTCCCGAGCGGGGCGGCCGGGTGACCGAGCGGCCCCGATCGGGGCCGGCGGTCATGACGTCGATCCCGATCTCCTCGGTTCCGAAGGCGTCCGGCATGATGAGACAGGCGACGGCCAGCGCGTCGTGCATGTAGCCGCCGGCGAGACCCGACTCCCATACCTGGAAAGCCATGTAGTGGTCGAGCGCGCGGTGCAGGATGCGCGCGAGCGAACGCCCGGGCCTGAGCGCGACATCCTCGCGGGCGTACTCCGCGAGCAGGCGCGCCGGCAGCACGGCGCGCGTCGTCACGTCGAGCGGCACCAGCGTGACGGGCAGTCCCGACCCCATGACGCGGGCGGCCGCCTCGGGATCGACGAAGAAGTTGAACTCCGCCACGGGCCCGGTGTTTCCGGGCACGCCGAACGCACCTCCCATGACCACGATCCGCTCGTATCCGTCGAGCGCGCGCGAGTCCCGCTCGAGCGCGAGGGCGAGGTTCGTCAGAGGCCCGGTTGCGACGAGCAGAGGACGACGCGGGCCGTCGCCGGCGCTGGTCCCGCGATCACCGGTGGGCCCCGCTTCTCCCCGGTCGCGACGCGGACCGTCGCCGGCCTGCCGGGAGAGCCTCGCGATCATCTCGTGCGCGGGCGCCGCGACGGGTCCGCGATGCGGGTCGGGGAGTGAGCGCGTGACGCCGCCCAGGCCGTCCCCGCCGTGCACCTCGGGCGCGGTGACGAGCGGGCGAGAGAGGGGCGCCGAGGCGCCCCGGGCGATCGGCGGCGCGTCGTGGCGCGCGACGAGCTCCGTCAGAAGAAGGTTGTTGCGCGTGCACTCGTCGACGCGGCTGTTGCCCGCGACGGACGTGACGGCCAGCACCTCGAGCTCGGGTGATGCCATGGCGAGCAGGAGAGCGACGGCATCGTCGACTCCGGTGTCCATGTCGAGGACGACGGGGAGCGGCGCCGTGGGCCGCCTTGCGTCGGCTGGCGCGCGCGTCGTCGCGACGAGAGAGATGCGCGCCTCGCCGGGGTCGCTCTGCAGGGGTCGTCGTGGCGCGCTCATGTCGTCAGGAACTCCCGCCAGCTCCGGACGGGACGGAACCCGATGAGCGACTCCAGGAAGTCCGAGGAGATGAGACTTCCGAACTCGGGTACGTCCTCGGGCACTCCGATGAGCGGGAAGAAGCGACCAACGAGCTCGCGTGTGGGGTAGACGGTCCCGTTGTCCGGAGCCGCGAGGAAGGCCGCGTGGCATCCGCCGGGAAGGTCGGCCTGAAGCCCGCGGGCGACCGCTTCGACGACGTCGTCGACGTGCACGTACGCCCAGAGCCCGTCCTTCCACTCCGCGGGGCTCGTGAGCAGTTCGCGGCAGCGCCCGTACTCCTCGGGCGCCCAGATCCACGGGGGACGGAGGATGAGCACGGGGAGCGTCGGTGCTACCTCTTTCTCGAGGAACGTCTCGGCGAGCAGCTTGCTCTTGCCGTACGGGTCCGATGGGAGCAGCGGGTGTCCCTCGTCCACGGGGAAGTACCTCGGCCTGACGTCGCCGCCCGAGAACACGAACCCGAGCACTGACTCGCTCGAGATGAAGATCACCCGACGGACGCCGCCGGCCACGCAGGCGCGACCGAGCTCCAGCGTTCCCTCCGCGTTGACGCTCATGAGCTCCTCGGGCGTGCCGAAGAGCGGACCGGGAAGTGCGGCCGCATGCACGACGGCTTCGCAGTCCCGTACGGCGCGGCGGACGCGCTTCACGTCGAGGATGCTGCACTCTACGAAGGGGATGGACCCGTCGCGGGGCGCCCGGATGTCGATGTTGACGACGTCGTGGTCCCTCGCCAGTCGCGTGACGATGTGACGGCCGAGCAGGCCGCTGCCACCTGTGACGGCGATCCTCATGGTCTCCTCCCGGTGGACGCGCTCCCGATGGACGCGCTCCCGATGGACGCGCCCCCGATGGACGCGTCGAGCAGCATGCTACTGCGCCCCGGGCGCGAGCGCAACATGCCGGCTACTCCCCGACGAGCTGAACGAGTACCTCGCGCGTGCGGGGCCGCTCATCGAAGTCCATCAACACGACCTGCTGCCAGGTGCCCAGGGCGAGAGCGCCGTTCGTGAAGGGCACCGACAGGCTGGGTCCGACGAGCGCGGAGCGGATGTGGCTGTGCCCGTTGCGGTCGCCCCACCGCTCGTGATGCCGCCAGTTCCGGCTGCTCGGGGCGAGGGTCTCGAGCACCTCCCGGATGTCGTCCAGCACCCCGGACTCAAACTCGACCGCCGTCACGGCGGCCGTCGAGCCCCCGATGAACACAGTCGCTATGCCATCCGTAAGACTGCTCTCTGCAACGAGTTCCGCCAACTCGGCGGTCAGGTCGATCGTGTCACCGTCGCCGCGCGTCGCGGCTGTGATGGTGCCTGAGATGACGGCCATAGGACCTCCAGAGTGAGTGAGCCTCGGTGGTATCTCCCCCGCGGTGGCGCGTGTGCCGCGCCGGGAGTCGTGGTATCCTGAAGCAGACATCATTCACAGACGGTGCGGGACGCCCCCGGGTCACATCGGGACGCCCCCGGGAACAGGAGTGTGCGGCGTGGGGTACGCCAAGAGCGCGCAGTTCTACGACTATTTCGACACCAAGGACAACATCGACTTCTATGTCCGGCTGGCGCGGCAGACCGAGGGTGACATCCTCGAGCTGGGCGTCGGGACCGGCCGGGTCCTCTTCGAGCTCGCGAAGCTCAAGCGAGACTGCGTCGGCATCGACAACTCGCCCGAGATGCTGCAGGAGGCGAAGCGCAAGCGGCGCAACGACTTCCCCGAGCTGTCGGGGCGGACGCGGTTCATCCTCGCCGACATGCTGACGCTCGAGCTCGGGACGCGCTTCGGCTTCATCTGCGCTCCGTCGGGGAGCGTGCAGGGTCCGAGCCCGGACGACCTGAGGGGCATCTTCCGTCGCGCGGCGGAGCATCTCGAGCCCGGCGGTATCTTCGCCTTCGACATCATGGCGCCGAAGGCGCTCAGGCAGACAAGAGTGTACAGTCCCGAGAGGCAGGAGCTGCCCGGCGGGAGGATCGTCGTACGGTTCGTCGCCCAGACCTGGAACGAGGGCGACGAGGCCGCGTCGGTCGATCTGCTGTTCAAGGAGCACATCCCCGGCCGGACACGCTACGAGACCTACAAGGAGGGGGCGTCCGTGGCCATCATCACGCTCCCGGTGCTTCGCGAGGCTCTCCAGTACGCCGGTCTCGACTTCGACGGGATCTTCGGGGATTTCTCGGGCAGCCCCTACACCGAGGAGAGTACGAGGATGGCCGTGGTCACCCGCAAGCCCGACCGGGACGCGAAGCGCTCCTGACGCTCCGCTTCGTCGCGCCGCCTCGTCGCGCCGCCGGGAACCTCCTTACACCCGTGCCTCAACGCACCACGACGAGCTTCCGTGAGGCCTCGAAGTCCCCCGCGGTGAAGCGGTAGAAGTACACCCCCGAGCCGACGCGTTCGCCGCCGTCGGCTCTTCCGTTCCAGTAGGCCGTGTGGCTGCCCGCCGTTCTCGGGCCGTCAACCAGCGTGCGCACCAGCTCGCCGCGCGCGTTGTAGAGCCGGAGCCCCACGTCGGCGTCGTCCGCGATCGTATAGGTGATCTGCGTGATGGCGCCCGGTTCGAACCCGGTGCTCCCGTCATGCTCGAGCTCGGGTCCGGCCGGGTTCGGGAAGCACTGGGAGACCGAGTACTCTGGCAGAAGCGCCGCGATCCTGAGCGACGCGACGTTGTTGTCCTCGTTCGTCTCGTCGAGCAGCGAGTCGGGGTCCACCACGATGAAGAACAACACGCTGTCGGTCGAGTCGGGGACCCATTCGTACGTCAGCTCGGCGCTGCCGTCGCTCGGGATGTAGTGGGCGAGGAAGGAGTTCGTCGGGTACTCGTCGCCGACATCCGCGACCGTGTTCACCTGTCCGACGAACTCCTCGAGGAGCAGCGCGCCGCCGCCCTCGGGATCCCCCTCCCAGAGCTGAACGGTGATGTTCGAGCTGTCGGGAGGATCGCTGGCGCGAGGCTCGATGGTAAGGCCACGCTTGTCGCCGTCGGGGTCGTTCCCGCCGGTCCGGTCGTAGTCCTCCGCCTCGATGCGCGCGTTGCCTACCTCGATCCAGTCGAGGAAGTAGTCCGGATCGTAGTCCATCTGATAGGTGCCGAGAAAGATGCGGTGTCGGCCGGCCGCGACGGGAACATCGCGGATCGTCACGATGTTCCACGTGTTCGTGTCGCCGAGCGAGGGAACGGTCAGGCTCTCGAGATGGAGCCCGTCGAGCTCGACGCGCCAGTCGACGTCCCAGTTGTCACGGCAGCGAAACGCGATATCCACCGTCTCCGCTCGCGACGTCGAGAAATCCCACTCGCCCCAGCACGAGCGCCCGATCGGGGAGTACCACCCGTGAGCGCTTCTGGCCTGGCAGAGGGCGTAGTTGCTGATGCGTGCCGTGATTGTGACCGGCTCCCCGACGAAGGGCGACGGGTCGTCCGCTGTCACGTCCTCGTCGGCGAGCCCCCAGTCCCATTCCTCCCAGCGCGGAGCCGACGTGTCGAGCACGATGGCGACCTCGTACTCCGGTTCATCGGCGATCTCGACCTCGAGATAGGGCGCGAACTCGGCCCCGTGTTCGCTCGTGCGGAACGAGACCGTCGGGATGCTCACGTTGCCCCACCGCGTCGTGTCCCGGATGACCCAGCCGTAGTTGCCGTACGGGTCCGACAGGGTCTGGAGATCGGTCGTTACGTCGAACGCCATCCAGACACCGGTGGAGTCCGGCACGTCGGCGACATCCGTCGCCGCCTCCTGGTACTCGGGCTGCGTCGTCCACGTGACGTCCATCTCCGTCCAGGGGGAGAGTGCCCGGTGGCACGTCAGCCCGCGGCCGGCCGGGTCCGCGCCGCCGTAGCCATAGTAGTAGACGTGGAGCGTTGCCGCCTCGACCGACGCGCCGTAGGGGATGTTGGAGAGCTGGAACTGGACGAGCGCGTCGTACTCAAAGTCGTCGTCACCCGACGGATGGCCGAACCGGTTGCGCACCTGCATGAGCTGCGCGCCCCCGTGGTTGACGTCGGGAGACTCCATCCGGATGTACGCGTCGTCCGTCACGGGAACGGTCTCCGCGGCGGAGAGCGACGGGTGGATCAGCGCGACCAAGAAGAGGACAGGCAGCGCCATCCGGCGGCAGCAGCGCCAGCAGCTCATCGACCAGCCTCCTTCTTCGGGCTCTCCAGGTGACCGCGCGGGTTGCTCCGGTGACACAGCACGCCGTGCTTTCCGGCGAACCGCACGCCGTGCTTCCCGGCGAACCGTGCGCCCCGCGGTCAGCCGTCGAGCCCGCAGTACGTGTCGATCTGCTCCGTGAGCACCTTGACGCTCGCGTCCCAGAAGTCTCGGGAGCGGATGTCGATGCCGTAGCGGGACGCGATGTCGGCCGCCTTCCCCTCGCCCGTGCTTCTCAGAAGCTCCTTGTAGCGCGGCAGGAACGCCTCGCCCTCCTTGAGGTAGAGCGCGTAGACGCCCAGACCGAACAGGAGACCGAACGCGTAGGGGAAGTTGTAGAAGTTGTAGCCCTGGCTGTAGTAGTGGGGCTTGAGGAGCCACATGTACGGGTGCAGATGCTCCCGGTCGAGCCCGTCGCCGTAGGTCTGGCGCTGCGCGTCGAGCATGAGTTCGCAGAACTCGTCGGCCGAGAGGTCGGCCTTCTCGCGCCGCTTCACGACCTCGGTCTCGAAGAGGTAGCGCGAGTAGATGTCGACGATGACCTGCGCGGAGTCCATCAGCTGGTTCTCGAGGATGCCGAGCTGAGCCTCCGGCGGCGCGCTCTCGAGCGCGGCGTTGATGATGATGGTCTGACAGAAGATCGACGCCGTCTCGGCCAGCGTGCTCGGTGACCCCTGTCGGAGCATCGGGAGCCCGACCTGGCAGTGGTTGTGGAACCCGTGTCCGAGCTCGTGCGCCAGCGTGCTCATCTGGTCGAAGCTGCCGTCGAAGTTTGCGAGGATGCGCGACTCGTCGACTCCGGGGACGCGCATGCAGAACGCCCCGCCGACCTTGCCGTCACGCGGCTCGGCGTCGATCCAGTTCTTCTCGAACGCGTTCCTCGCGAAGTCGGCCATCTCACCGCTGAATGTCCCGAACTGCTCGACGATGTAGTCCCGCGCCTCGTCCCACGTGTAGGAGAGCTCGACGTCACCGACGGGCGCGAAGAGATCCCACCACGGGAGCGCGTCCTTCCCGAGCTTCGCGGCCTTGCTCCGGAAGTAGCGCCGGAAGGCGGGGAAGGAGTCGCGCATCGACGCCAGAAGCGCGTCGAGCGTCTCGCGGTCGATCTTGTTGTTGTCGAGCGCGCTGTGAAGCACGTCCTCGCGGCCTCTGCGCTTGCACATGGTGATCGCCGTGCCCTTGACGCAGTTGAGAGCGAAGGCGACCGGCTCCTTGATCTGTGCCCAGCCCTTGAGCTCCGCCTCGTACGCGCGGTGCCTAACGTCCTCGCTGGGGTCATTGGCGAGGTTGCGGACCATGGTCATCGGCAGCATCTCGGTCTGACCGCCTCGCGTGAACGGGACCTTCTGCTGGCTGGTGACCGTGCCCTGGAGCCGGTCCATGATGCCGCCGCCGGAGAGCAGGAGCTCGCTGGCGAGCTCCTCCATCTCGGGTGACATGCGGTACCGGCTCTCCTCGGCCGTGTCGATGAGCATCTGCCGGTGCTCCTCGAGCGTCTCGCTCATCCCGCTGAGCTTGTCGAGCACGGGCTCAAGCGAGCCGACCCACGCCTCGAAGAGGACGTAGATGTTGTGGAAGCGGACCGCGACGCGCTGGAAGGCGCTGTCCTCGCGGGCGGCCTCCTTGTTGTAGGAGTCGGTCGTCGTGAAGCTCGAGATGTACGCACCCACGGTCCGCATGAGGCGGATCGTCTCGTTCATCTCGTCGATGAGCGCGGTCATCGACGCGGCGATCGGACCGAGATCGTCCGGGACGGTCGGAAGCCGGCCGACGCCGGCCTCCCGCTCCATCTTCTCGAGGTTCTCAAGGCGCCGGCCGACCTCCGTCACGGCGTCCTTGAAGTCCTTGCCGTCGAGTCCCGAGTAAACGTTCGACAGGTCCCAGCGCGGCAGCTTCCCGTTGTCGTTGGCCATCGGATTCCCTCCTACGTCCGGTTGAGGTATGTCAGAGCAAATGCTACCATGACCGCCGTTCACACGAAACCCCCTGGACGTCGCGGCGGTCAGACGATGCGGCGGCACGGTCCGGCCGGCACGGGTTCGAAGGCCGCGCGGGATGCGGGGCGGACGGAACACGCATGATCTCTGATGTCCTGGAGGCCAGGGCGGGGCGACAGCCCCGGAAGCGAGAGGAGAGACCCATGAGGGCGGGAGCTCTGCTTGCAGTCGCTCTGCTCGTCGCCGCGCTGAGCACGGCGGCGGCCGAGGAGAAGATCATCACGAAGAGCTACGACGAGACGTTCCAGGTAGGCGAGGGGGCGTCGATCTACGTCTCCCACGGCGACGGTGACGTGACGGTCACGCCGTGGGACGAGAGCGAGATCCGCGTCGTCGTCCACTACGACGCCACCATCGACATGAAGGGCCTCTGGAAACAGACGGATTTCGAGGTCACCTTCGAGCAGAACGGCGATGCTCTTCGCGTGATCGGCCGCGTTCCCGACGTGACCGGCTTCGGCTGGGTCCGGAGAACGACCCGGGCGTACACGTACGAGATCTGGGCCCCCGCATCGACGGAGCTCGAACTCAAGGGAGACGACGGTGACGTTGGTGTCTCGGGCTGGCGAGAGTCCATCAACTGCTCGCTCGACGACGGTGACATCCGTCTCGCCGACGTCAACTGCGGCCACATCGACGTATCGATCGAGGACGGTGACACGCACCTCTCGGGCGTTCAGGCCGTTGTCCGCGTGAGCGGGGACGACGGCCGGATCGAGATCGACGACTGGACCGGCCCGCGAGCGCACATCGCGGTCGCCGACGGCGACGTTCGCATCTCAGGGGGCAGCGGGGAGGTCCACGTCACGCTCGACGACGGCGACCTCAGGATCGAGCGGTTCGATGGGGGGTCCGTCTCCGCGATGGGCGAGGACGGCGACATGCACGTCGAGCTCATGACGCCGGGCTCCGTCGACGTCGAACTCGCGACCGACGACGGGGACGTGGATCTGCGGCTGCACCCCGACGTGTCCGCGATGCTCGCCATCGCCATGGACGACGGCGACGTGAACATCTCACACCCCGGGCTCTCGAGCGTCGAGAAGATGCGTCACCGCTTCACAGGGACGCTCGGCGAGGGAGACGGCACGGTCGACATCCGCACGGCGGACGGCGATATCTTCGTCAGAGAGGCCGAGTAGCGCTCCACGGGAGCACGCACACGCGCGGGGCCGGTCGCGACGAGTTCGCGGTCGGCCCCGCGTCCGTCGCACGGGCGAGGCCGGGTCGCGTGCGCTTCTCTACTCGGGGGGCGGGGCTTCACCGGGGTGGCGGGGGATGCGGGCGAACTGGCGGTAGAACCAGATGGTGCCGACGGCGACGACGCCGAGATAACCCCCGATCGTCCACCAGAAGAACTCCCCCAATGTCGGCGTGGATGTCGCGGCGAGGTTTGCGCGGAACAGAAGCTCCGCGAGGACGACCATGAACGCGAGCGTCGCGGCCGCCATCCAGAGGCAGAACGCGGCGACCTTCGTCCACGTCTCCTCGTGTCGCTCCGCGGCGAACCAGTAATCGCGATGCGGCATGTTGATCATCGACGTCGGTATTCGCTTCTGCAGGAAGACCGGCAGGAGCAGGATGATGAGCATGCCCACCTCGGCGAGCGAGTACGTCGTGAAGAACGACCGTTTCGCTGACCAGCCGTCTGCCTCCATGCTCGCACCGAAGTTCGTCGCCATCCTCTCGGGCATGAGCGGGTAGTAGTGCTTCAGCTGGAACCCCGCGACGACGAGCAGGATGAGGATGACGAGAAGCATCGTGTTCGCGTTCTTCATGGTTTCCTCCATCGGGCGATTTCCCGGTCGATCGGCCCCGATTCAAGCGGTCCGGTCGTTGGGGGGCGTCGGGCGCCCCTCGGGCGCGACGGCACCTCCCCGTGCCGTCACAGCGCCAGGCAGGCCTCCGCGGCGAGCCGAAAGAGCTTCGCGCGGACCGATCCCTTGATGTGCCAGCTCCGGATGTCCCACTCCTCGCCGCTGACATCGTCCGCGCCGTAGAGGAGCTGCGCGAAGACGACGTCACGGAACTGCGCGACTGCGAAGAAGCCGGCAGCCTCCATCTCCACTGTCAGACATCCTTCCGCGCGCCGGAGCGCGACCTTCTCCGGTGTCTCGCGATAGAACCCGTCGGTCGTCCACGTTTTCCCGCACAGATACGGGACGCTGTGACGCTCGCAGGCTGCCCTGAGCGCCGCGACTCCGTCGGGGTGGGCCGCGACATCGCGGGAAGGCGGCGCGTAGTGGTACGAGAGCCCGTCGTCGCGCACGGCGGTCTCGGGGATCACGACGTGTCCGTAGGTGATCTCCCGGTCCAGGACGCCGGCGCTCCCGCACGCGATGAACTTGCGGCACCCGAACGCGATGGTCTCCTCAAGCATCGCTCCGGCGAAGGCGGACGTGATGCCGGGGAGGAAGACGGCGAGCGGCTGGCCATCGATCTCGGTCTCGTAGACGGGGTGCCGGCCCATCTCCGACTTCATGCACGCGACCTCGCGGGCGCGCCCGGACTCGACGAGCTCATCGATGACCTCGCGGAAGAAGCAGACGACGCAGTGCTCGGGCACGTCGCACGCGGCGATCTGCTCCGCGGGCTCGATGACGGCGCGCCGTGAGGGGTCGAACTCGAGGATGGGGTAGTCGCGTCGGTTCATGGCGGAGACGATAGCGCAGGATGGTGCCGCGCGCCAGGGGTTTGGGGAGCGCGGGGGGACCCTCGCGGCGTCGGGAGTCACCGGGCCGAAGCGCTTCGCGCGCTGCTCACCCGGCGGCGATTGAGGCACAGCCGGATTACTGCTATAATATGTACCGAATATTCCCCTATTCCTTCTACCGTACGGATGTCAGGAGCCTCCCGAGGATATGCCCAGTTCCCGCGTTCGCATCCCACACCCCCGCACGCTTGTCGCTCTCGCGCTCGTCGCGGCGGCGGTCGTCACGGCGCTGGCCGGCGCCCGTGCTCCGCGGTACGCGTGGACGCGAGCACTCGGTGGGGCGCAGGACGGCAGCCGGAGGATCACGCTCCGCCCCGAGGGCCGCGTGTGGGACGGGCTCGAACTGCGGGAGTCGTTCCCCCGGTATCACAGCGGATCGCCGCTGTGCGGGCGCGATGACCGGGGCCGCCCGCTCATCGCCCTGTCGGACTACACCTACACGCTGCCCAAGCGGAGCATCAGGACCATCGTGATGGATGCGGCGGTTGACACGCTGCTCCTCATTGACGGTCACTGGCTCGTAACGCTCCTCACGCCCGGAGCGTCGGCTGAGGACACCGAGCTCCTTCTCTGGAGCCCCGAGCTGTCGTACAGACCCGTCGCCCACCCCGACCGCATCGATCCCGCGAAGCTCTTCCGCCACAACTACTCGCACTCGCTCAAGATCATCGACGCCGGGGTCTTCGACAGCGCGCTCGCGGCGACCGCGCGGGGCGACAGCGCCATCGTGCACACGCAGCTTCGCATCGTCGGGCTCAACAACGAGGAGCGGTCGCGGTTTCCCATCCCGGTCAGATACACGGCCGATTCCGGGGTCCTCTTCGAGGCGGATGGAGAGAAGCTCGTTCTCATCGAGACCGACGGCGGCTATTCGGACGCCGACGTCTTCTATCTGCTCTTCGACCAACCAGCTCTGACCGACGGCGACGTCGTGCAGATCACGAGGGCGGGCAACATCGAGGGCAGCTACCGCGGGCTCTACATTGTGGCCCCGGACCGTCCGGACACGCTCTGGTACCGGCAGATGGGGCTCTCGTGCCTGAGCCAGCATCTCGTCGATCTCGACCGCGACGGCGTCGACGAGATCGTCATGGAGACCTACGCCGCCGAGAACGGCGTGAGCGGAAGCGGCACGACGGACGCCGGGTGCGCCTATGTCATCTGCATCGACCAGGGCGGGAACATCCTCTGGAGAAAGCGCGTGACGGGCGTCTACCCGGGGACGCAGGCGGCGGCCGTCGACGTCACGGGCGACGGGGACCTCGAGGTCGTGGTCATCTGGTCGAGCGGCTTCCACGAGGAGCTCGGCGGCGTCGCCGTCATGGATGCGGAGGGCCGGACGCTCGCGGAGCGGCGAGATCTCGGCGGCCTCTATGCGATGTGCGTGGCCGACTTCGACGGCGATGGGGCGCTCGAGATCGCGACCGGCGGGCCGGCGGGCAGCGTCTACCTCCTGGACGGCGACCTTGAGATCGAGCGGGAGATGGTGGACAGCACGCTTCTCATCCCTCTGCCGGACGGCATGTCACAGGAGGAGGCCGAGCTTCGGTACATGGGGACGGGCGCGCCGTGGCGGCGGCGCATCATGCCCGCCGCGGCGGCCGACGTCACGGGCGACGGCGTGCCGGAGATCGTCGGCCTGGCGACGATGTGGTGCCGGTGGGACGTTCCGAAGGGGGCCATACTCAGCGGGAGAAGCGAGATCGTCATGCTGGACGGTGACCTGAGCCCCGTTCTGCGTTGTTCCGTCACGGCGGCCCGGACGCGGATCGGAGCGTGCCCTGTCGACATGCCCGCGTCCATGAAGCTCGAGATGGCCGCGCTCGATCTGGACCGCGACGGCCGGGATGAACTCGTCGTGGGCACCCACGGCCACGGAATGCACTTCTTCTCGGACGGGGAGGCGCCGTGATGCTCCGCCGCCTCGCAGCGTCTCTCATCCTTGCGGTCCTGGCGACCCCGTCGCTCACCGCGCACGCAGGCCTGCTGGAGGCGCTTGCGCCCCCGTCGGTCATCGACGCGATGCCGGAGCAGGTCCCGCCGCTTCTGGAACGGGCCATACTCCCGATCACGCCCGAGGACCCGACGTGCGTCGCGATCGCCGACCGACCTCCGGGCGAGCCGGATTTCCTCATTCTCGGGCTCGCTGACGGCGGCATCAACGTGTTCCACGGCAGCGGGACGGACATGATAGCGCGCGTCGTCGATCTCCCTTTGCGAGCACCCATCAGCTCCATCTGCACGACCCGACTCACGGGCTCCGAGTCCCGGTTCGCCATCCTCGCGGTGCAGGGCCGGACGCTTCACGTCATGGGCGAGGCGCACGCGCGCATCCGCGGCGAACGCGAACTGCCGCGCGCGGACGGCGAGTACCGCCTTATCCTCCTCGGCGGGTCGTCGGCGGTCGCCGATCGCGTGGCGGAGCGCGTGCTCGTGTGCGACAGGAGTTCCATTCTCGAGGTCAACGTCGTCCCGGGCCAGGACCGCTGGCGGCTCGAGGTCGCCCCGGTTCACGAGGGCGTCGAGCCGATCGAACTGCGCGTCCTGAGCGATCGGGCGATCGTGCTCGACGTGGACGGACACCCGCTCGGTGAGATCTCGGCGTCGGGCGATGATGTCTGGTACGCGAATGCAGGCGCACCCGTCGACGCCGGGGCTGCCGTCATCGGGGCCGCCGTGCCGCGGCAACCGGGTCCATGCGACGTGCTCGTCCGTGACGCCGGAGGATACTGGGACGCGCGCACCGTGGCCGTCCCGGGATCCGTGTCCGTCTGTCGGACGGTCGACGACACGCTGCTCCTGCTCGCGGGGAGGAGGATCACCCAGCTCGACCGGAGCGTCGGGTGGCTCCGGCTCGTCGACCGCACAGGAACCGTGATCGCATCCCAGGAGCATCCGAGGAGTGTCGCGGCCCTCGCGTGTCTCGATCCCTACATCGCTGTCCAGGGCGGGGGCCGCAACCTCTCGATCTACGACCGCGAGCTCACGCCGCTCTGGGACGCTGCCTCGCAGGTCAGCCCCGCGGGGCTCGTGGTGGCGGACATGGACGGTGACCTCGACGACGACCTCATCGTCGTCGGCACGAGGCGCTTCGAGCTCAGTATGGAGGAGGTCGAGGCCGTGCGCGAGGGTCTCGACGAGCCGGGCTTCATGCGCGACGCCGATGTCATGGACGGCGTCGCCTCCATGGACCGCTCGATGCCGATGCTCTTCTACAGTAACGTCGGCGCGCTCCGGGAGATCATTGACACGCGCGAGCGCCAGGCCGCCGAGAGCGCAGACGCGCGGCGCTTCGTACGCGCCGGGTCGCATCTGCTGACGGCGCGCGCGGCGGCGGCGGCCCTCGGCGACAGATCCGGGTCCGTCCGCCTGGCGAGTGAAGGAGCGGCGATGCTCGCGACCCCTCGACGCGAGCTCGGGACGCTCATGGCGGCCGGTCTACTGCTCCTCGCCGGGCTGTGGACCGGGCTCGGAGTGCTGCGGCGCAGGATGGAGCCGACGGCGGCCCCGACCGTGACCGCCATTGTCTCGATCGGGCTCGGCGCCGGCGCCTCGTGGGCCGTCCTCGGATCCGTCGCGTGGTCGCCGCTGCTTCTCCTCGGCGTCGTCGTCGCGGGTGGCGCCCTGATCGTCGAGAGGCTGCGGAGCGGTCGCGAGGACGTGGTCCGGCCCGTTGCCGGCGCGGCCGTCGAGGAGCTCGCCATCGGCATCGCCGAGTTCACCCACGGCGGCAGCGAGGACGTCGGCGATGAGGGGCGGAAGAGCATCACCAAGCTCTCATACTTCGCCCAGGAGATGCTCGAGAGCCAGGACGACCCGGAGCACTACGGGATGCTCCGCGATCGTCTGGCGCTCCGGTACAAGGCCTTCTACCCGGCGAAGTACGACCTGGCGCAGGATCTCGAGGAGCTCGGTCGCCGCGCCGGGCTGGCCGAGGCCTACACGGAGAGCCTGGCGGCTGCCGCGCGCAAGATCCGCGACGGCGTCGAGGAGGTTCTCAGCGGGGGTCAAAAGCCGGAGGGGGACGTCGAGCGCGCGCTCGTGAGGATCGTGGAGGGGCGGGACGAGCTGGCCCGCTCCGCGGACGCTGCCAGGGAGCTTGTCCGGAGGAACCCCGGGTGCTCCGTGTCGGCTTGCATCACGCGCGTGCTCGATGAGAAGCGCGAGATGCTCGCGAACGAGGGCCTCGAGATGACGGTCGACCTCGGGATCGACCCGGACGCGGACGCCGTTTCCATCAAGCGGAGCGACCTCTACTTCGTCGTCGAGAACCTCGTGACGAACGCGGCGAAGGCCATGCGCGCATCGCCGTCGCGTCGGATCTCTCTCGAGGGAGTGAAAAGGGACGCGACGTACGAGCTGCGCGTGCGGGACACGGGACCGGGCATCCCGGCGGACCGGCGGGTGAGCATCTTCATTCCCGGGGAGCCGGACGGGCACAAGGGCGGATTCGGTCTGCCGAACTCGCGCGAGAAGCTGAGGCGCTGGGGCGGGAACATCATCGTTGAGGACACGCCGGCGGACGAGGGAGCCACGCTGCTCGTCACGCTCCGGCTCTGGACATCGCATCACAAGGAGAACTGAGATGGTTGACTCGCGCGAGCGCCGGAGGAGGCTTCTGCTCGTGGACGACGAACAGGAGTTCGTCGAGGACGCGATGGCCGTGCTCGGGAAGACGTTCGAGTGTGTCGGGGAGTCCGACCCCGAGAAGGTCGTCGACGCATGCGCATCGCAGGATCCCGACGTGGTCCTTCTGGATATCGCGTTCGACGGTCAACCGCTCGGGTTCGAGCTCCTGACGAGGGTCCGCGCGGCCCACCCGTTCCTGCCCGTCATCATGTGGACCGACGACGCGAGCGTCGAGGCGGGTCTCAAGGCGCAGGAGCTGGGAGCGTTCCACACCGTTCGCAAGACGCCGTCGCGCGGGGAGATCGTGCCTGCGGTCGAGGCGTGCCTGAGGCGGCGTCGCGCCGATATCCACCTGAGCTCGCTCGAGCACAAGCTCGGCCGAGACTGGGGCGCGTTCGTGCACGCCGACCCCACGATGGAGGAGCTCCTGTCGCTAGCCCAAAGCGCGGCAGGTTCGGACGCGTCGGTGCTCATCAC
>CAZAQL010000036.1:0-24036 GCA_964487295.1 uncultured bacterium
GCACCACAGTCAGTATACGAAGCCTGGATCAGCGAGTGGGGCAATATACAAGGCGGCGGCTGCGCGGCGTGAGTGCAGCGCCCCGGGATCGCCGGCTCAGGCGGAGCCGAAGGGTCGGTACTGCAGGATGGACATGAGCACGGATCCAGAGGGGAGACCGTGAGCGAGCGGAACGTGAAGCGCAGAGTGTCGGTGGCCGATGTCGATTCGGTGCACCTGTATGGGCGGAACGACGCGAACATCCGTCTGCTCCAGGACTCTTTCGACGCGAGCGTGACGGCGCGCGGCGGAGAGGTGATCATCGAGGGCGCCCGGCGCGACGTCGAGCAGATCGAGACCATCCTGCTCGAGATGGCGAAGCTCGTTCGGCGCGGTCGTTCCGTGCGCCGTGCCGACGTCGAGTACGCGATGGGAATGGTCGGAGCTGACCGGGCGGACGAGCTCTCCCGCTTCTACGACGGGGAGAAGCCGCTCTCGGGCCTCAAGAAGCCGGTCGAGCCGAGGACCGTCGGCCAGAAGAGCTACGTGGAGGCGATGCTCGCCAACGACATCGTCGTGTCCATCGGTCCGGCCGGGACGGGGAAGACCTATCTCGCCGTCGCGATGGCGGTCTCCGCCCTCCGCAAGAAGGAGGTCGAGCGGATCGCGCTCGTGCGCCCCGCCGTGGAGGCCGGCGAGAGCCTGGGCTATCTTCCCGGCGACTATCAGGAGAAGATCGCGCCGTATCTTCGCCCGCTGTACGACGCGCTGCGCGACATGATGGACCCCGAACGCGTGAAGCGCCTCATCGACAACGGGACGATCGAGGTCATTCCGCTGGCCTACATGCGCGGAAGGACCTTGAACGATGCGTTCGTCATTCTCGACGAGGCACAGAACAGCACGATGCCGCAGATGCAGATGTTCCTGACGCGCCTCGGGTTCAACTCGCGAGCCGTCATCACCGGCGACATCACGCAGATCGATCTGGCCAACCGGGAGATGTCGGGACTCGTGAGAATCCAGGACATCCTGTCCGGGATCGACGGCATCGCGTTCTCGTATCTCACCGAGAGCGACGTCGTGCGGCACCGGCTTGTACGCGAGATCGTCAAAGCGTTCGACCGCTACGTCCACGCGAAGGAGGCGGCGACCCCGCAAGCGTCGGAGGGCGCGAGTCCTGGCGGTCGGGAGCGTTCCGATCAGAGAGGTGATGTGTGATGCCACGTCTGCTGGGAAAGAAGACGGACAGCCACGGCCGCGCGGGTCGGGTCAAGCATGTGGCTGCGTCATCGCCCGCACGGCCTGGACCGGCCTGGCGCCGCCGCGAGGTCATCTACGGAATCCTCATCTCCGTCGCCTTCATCGTCGCGCTCGAACTGGTCTTCCCGAGAGCCCTCCCGGAGACGGGAGCCGAGCTCCAGGTCGGACAGGTTGCGCGCGAGGAGATCCTCGCCCCGTACGACTTCAAGGTCCTGAAGTCGCCTGACGAGCTCGAACAGCAGAGGACGGCGGAGGCCGAGAAGATCACGCCCGTCTTCCGCGTCCTCGAGGGTGTGCGCTCCGCGAGCAGGGCGGCGCTCGCCGACTTCCTGACGCAGGTCTATGACATCAGGAGCGGGCCGGAGCCGGAGCGACAGAAGCTCGACATGCTCGGGCAGCTCGGCGTGGTCCTCAGCGAATCGACGCGCGAGATCCTCCTGGACCCGGCGCGGGCGGACGCGGTTGAGGAGCGCGCCCGAGAGGTCCGGCTCATGCTCTACGAGCGGGGCATCCTGCGTCAGCAGGGCATGCCCGAGATGGGGACGCAGCCCGAGGTGGCTCTCATCGAGGGCGAGGACGAGCGCCTGACTGAGCTCGACACGTTCGTGCCCGAGCGCCTTCTCGTCGAGACGGTCCAGCGTGAGGTCGGGAGGGGGCTCGACGACCCCGAGATGGTGATCGCCGTCAAGGAGATCCTCACACCGTTTCTCGAGGGCAACGTCACGTACGACGCGGAGGAGACGGAGCGGCGGCGCGAGAAGGCGCGCTCCGCGATCTCCCCCTACACGGAGCGCGACTTCAAGGAAAATGAGCTCATCATCGAGCGGGGCGAGCGCGTGACGGATGAGCACGTCATCATCCTGCAGTCGATGGAGCTCAGGCGTCAGGAGCTGCTGTTCGAGGTTGAGGGCATGACGCGGTTCTTCCCGCAGCTCGGCCGCGTGCTTCAGACCGCGCTTCTGATGCTCGTCTTCACGCTGTACGCCGTCGTTCGTAAGCCGCGGCTCATCTACGAGCTTCGATACACGGTCCTGTTCATGTTGCTCGTCAGCGTCGTGATGGGGACGGCCGCGCTCGTCGCGCGCATCCCCGAGGCGTCGCCGTACCTGGTGCCTGTCGCCCTGCTCGCCATGCTCGGCGCCATGCTCTTCGACTTCGAGACGGCCGTCTTCTCCACGATCATCGTCGTGCTCATCGCGGCCGTCTACACCGGCTTCGGCATGCCGTTCATCATCGTCTCCGTGGCGGCCGCCATCGTCGCCGCGCACGCTGTGCGGCGGGTCCGCGTGCGTGAGGACTTCTACTGGGCAGGGATCCGGCTCGTCGGCGTCTACGCGGCCGCGATCGCCATCGCGGACATCGTGATGGTCGACGTCGGCAGGGAGACGCTCCCCCGGATCGGGTGGGGTGGTCTCAACGCCCTCGTCTGCATGGGGATCGTGATCGTGACGCTCCCGCTCTTCGAGCGGGGCTTCCGGGTGACCACGGACATCACGCTGCTGGAGCTGGGCGACATGAACAAGCCGCTCCTGCGCAAGATGGCCATGACGGCCCCCGGCACCTATCATCACAGCATCGTGGTGGGCAACCTCGGCGAGGCCGCTGCGGAGGCGATCGGCGCGAACGGGCTTCTGACGCGCGTCGGCGCCTACTACCACGACATCGGCAAGCTCGTGAACCCCGCGTACTTCATCGAGAACCAGCAGGGTCTCGAGGCGGACGCCAGTAAGCACACGGGACTCAAGCCGAAGGTCTCGAGCCTCGTCATTCGGGCGCACGTCAAGGACGGGGTCGAGCTCGCTCGCAAGGAGAACCTCCCGGAGCCGATCATCGACTTCATCCGCGAGCATCACGGCACGAGCCTGATGGAGTACTTCTACAATCAGGCCCGGAAGGAGGCCGAGAATCCCGATGAGGTGAGCGTGGCCGATTACAGCTATCCGGGGCCGAGGCCGAGGAGCAAGGAGTCCGCGATCCTCATGCTCGCGGACGTTCTCGAGGCGAGGACGCGCTCGATTGGCGACTCGGCCACTCCGAAGCGCATCGAGAGCGAGATCGAGGAAGCCATCGAGAAGCGCTGGCGATCTCACCAGCTGGACGACGCCGAGCTGACGCTGTTCGACCTGCGGAGGATCCGCGAGGCCTTCTTCCGTGTCCTCGTCGGCATGTACCATCAGCGCGTGAAGTACCCGGATCAGATCGACGGGGAGGACGGTGAGCAGACGAGTCCGACCGATCGTCTCGAGGCGGGCTCGCGCATCGACCCGGGATCGGGGACGCCGGAGGAGGCGGCCGGGACCGGACCCGTGGAGTAGGCGCGTCGTGTCCGGGTCACGTCACGTACGGATCGCGTCGCCCGACGGCCGGGCGCCGACGGGAAGCGCATTCACGGAGTGGCTGCATGGCACTGAAGATCGTCAACAGACAACGGACCGTCCCGCTCGACAGGAAGGCCATCCGTCGTATCGTCGACGCGATCCTGGCGGAGCACGACGCCGCAGGCGCCGACGTCTCAGTGGTCTTCGCGCGGGACCCTTACGTCCACGAGCTCAACCGTGACTATCGCGGCGTCGACAGGCCGACCGACGTCCTCGCGTTCGCCATGCGGGAGGGCGGCTCGCCTCGCGCCGAGGAAGAGGAACTCGTGCTCGGCGATATCGTGATCTCGGTCGATCGCGCCGCGGCGCAGTCGCGGCGGTTCAAGAGGACGATCGACCGCGAGATCCTGAAGCTCGTGGCGCACGGCCTGCTTCACCTGCTCGGGTACGATCACCCGAACGCCGAGTGCGCCCGCGAGATGCGACGCATCGAGAATCGCCATGTCCGGGACTGCTCCAGCCATGACCAAGGATAAACGATGACCGGCTTCATCATCGCGGCGGCGGTTGGATTCGCCGGGCTGCTCTATCTCTCGGGGCTCTTCTCCGGCTCGGAGACGGCGTTCTTCTCGCTGTCCCGTCTCGAGCTCAACGAGATGGACCCGCGAAGCCGCATCCGGCAGCTCATGTCGACGCCCGACAGGTTGCTGATCACGATCCTGCTCGGGAACACCCTCGTCAACGTCGCGGCGAGTTCGCTCGGCGCGGTCGTCGCACTCGACATCTGCCACCGGCTCGGGCTCTCGGTGGCTGTCACCCTCGCGGTCCAGGTGGTCGTCGTGACGTTCGTCATCCTCGTCGTCGGCGAGGTCGCGCCCAAGATGTACGCGATGCAGCACAACCGCATCTTCGCAAGACGCTCCTCGGCCGTCCTCGCCCTCGTCCGCCGCCTATTCCGCCCGGTCATCGAGTGGGTGCACACGATGGTCTCGCGTATGGGGCGACTGGATGAGGGAGAGGCTCCGTTCGTGACGTCGGACGAGCTTCGGACGATCGTGGCCATCTCCGAGCACGAGGGGACGCTCCAGGAGGACGAACGCGACATGATCGACAGCGTGATGGAGTTCGGGGACACGGTCGTCCGCGAGCTCATGGTGCCGCGCGTCGACATGAAGTGCTTCGACGAGAGCACGACCGTCCCGGAGGCGGTCCTCGGGTTCCGGGAGTACGGATTCTCGAGGATGCCCGTCTACCGCGGCGACATCGATCACATCACCGGCGTGCTCTACGCGAAGGATCTGCTCAGGCTCGAGCCGGACGATCAGGCATGCGAGAACATCCGGGGGCTCGTTCGAGAGGCCACCTTCACGCCCGAGAGCAAGAGCGCGGGTGAGCTTCTGCGCGAGCTTCAGCATCGCCGCATCCACATCGCGATCGTCGTCGACGAGTACGGAGGAACGGCCGGACTCGTCACCATGGAGGATCTCATCGAGGAGATCGTCGGTGAGATCCGCGACGAGCACGACGACGCGGAGCGGCCACTCTTCCATGTTCTCGACAGCAGGACGCTCGTGGCCGACGGATCCATCCGGCTCGACGAGCTCGCGGACGAACTCGATATCGTCGGATTCGAGAGCGATGGGGTCGAGACGCTCGGCGGCTACCTCATGGACGCGTTCGGTCGCATCCCGTCCGTCGGCGAGAAGCTCGAGCGCGAGGGGTTCGAGTTCACCGTCGAGGAGCTCGACGAGCAGAGGATCACGCAGGTCACGGTCGTCAAGCTCGACAAGGGGGATGGTTCCCCGGAGCATCCCCAGGAGGCGCGCTCATGACCGCCGGCCTCCTCATCGTACTGGGCTTCGTGCTCTCCGCCTTCTTCTCAGGGGCCGAGACCGCGCTTGTCTCGATGAACTGGATCCGTCTCGAACACTGGATCGAGAAGGGGCGCAGGGGAGCCCGATCGTTGGAGAAGTTCGTGTCCGACCCCGAACGTTTGCTCGGGACGACGCTCGTCGGGACCAACCTCGCGGTGGTCATGACCTCCTCGCTGGTCTCGCTCGTTCTCACGGACAACTTCGGAGGGAGCCTGAAGCCCGCCGCGATCGCGGTGCTGACCACGGTCGTTGTAACGCCCGTGATGCTGGTGGTGGGCGAGGTGCTCCCGAAGGTCGTCGGACGACGTCACAGCGACGCGGTCGTACTGAGGATCGTGCATCCGCTTCGCATCTGCTACTGGCTGCTCTCGCCCATCATCTGGCTCGCGACCGGCATCGCGCGCGTGCTCCTTCTGCTTTTCGGCGTGCGTGTCGTTCAGTGGAGAAAGAAGCTCACGAAGGACCAGCTCCAGCGATTGCTCACGAGCGAGGGTGAGATCGCCGGCGCCGTCGACGAGGAGGAGACGAAGCTCCTCACGAAGGTCTTCGAGTTCGGCGAGCGCACCGCGGGCGAGGTTATGGTGCCCCGCACCGACGTCGTGGGACTCGCGACGGACTCCACCGTCGCGGACGCCATCGAGATCGTCCGGCGTTATGGCTTCTCGCGCCTGCCAGTGATCTCGGAGGACCGCGAGCATATCGAGACGATGGTCCACTCGCGCGATCTTCTCGGCGTGCCGCGTGACCGGCCGATCGCCGAGCTCATGCGCCCGGTGCCTCACGTGCCGGAGACGAAGACGTGCGACGACCTCATGAGGGAGCTCCAGGCGCGGCGCCAGCATCTCGCCGCCATCGTCGACGAGCACGGAAGTCTCGCCGGGATCGTGACGCTCGAGGATCTGCTCGAGGAGCTCGTCGGCGAGATCGAGGACGAGTACGACGTGCGGCAGACGCTCATCCGCCAGATCGACCGCGGTCTGTACATGGTCGACGGACGGGCCGAGATCGATGCGGTCGAGGATGTGCTGGGCGTCGATCTGCCGCCCGGCGACTACAACACCGTGGCCGGTCTTCTGCTCAAGGTTCTGGGACGGATCCCGGAGCCGGGGGAGGAGGTCGTTGTCGAGGGGCTCGACCTGCGGGTCATCTCGGCGAGCGCCACGCGCATCGGCAAGGTGAGGATCCGGAAGCGATGACCGACGAGAGGCGCACCACCACGACGAAAGAGCACAGCTCGACCGGGGCGGACCGCCCGGTCGAGGTCGACCTCGAGCCGCGCTCGAGCGTGGGCCGGGTGTTGAGACGCTATTTCCTGACGGGGCTTCTCGTCATCCTCCCCGCCAGCATCTGCGTCTTCATCCTGTGGAACATCTTCTTCGGGCTGGACGCGATTCTCGGGCGCTTCGTCGTCCGCTACTACGGCCGCGAGATCCCGGGGCTCGGCCTCGTCGTCCTCATCCTCCTTATCCTCATCATCGGCGCCATCGCGAGCAACTTCTTCGGACGGCGCATCATCGGAGCGGGTGAACAGGTCGTGAACCGCATCCCGATCATCCGGTGGATCTACCGGACCACGAAGCAGCTCTTCGCGAGCATCCTGCAGGAGCGGTCCACGAGCTTCCGTCGCGTCGTGCTCGTTCAGTTCCCCCACCCGGGAACCTACAGCATGGCTTTCATCACGTCCGAGTCCGGCGGGCGCCTCGAGGAGGCGGTCGGCAGAGAACTCGTCACGGTCTTCCTGCCGACGACGCCGAACCCGACCTCGGGGTACTTCCTGATGGTCCCCAGGGACGAGGTCATCGCGCTGGACATGCCCGTGGACGAAGGCCTCAAGCTCGTCGTGTCAGCCGGCGTGCTGGCCCGCGAGGGGTTGGAGGGACCGGATGCCTGATCGCAGGCGCGACGAGAACCTCGAGCTAGACCCAACGCTCGACGCGCGCTCGCTCGCCGGGCAGCTCCAGGGGCTCCACCCGGCGGACATCGCGGCGGCGCTGGACCGGCTCGACGGCGACGTGCTCCGAGCGGTGCTCGCCGAGCTCGACACGGAGACGAGTGCCGACGTGCTCATCCATCTCGACGAGCACGCGCTCGAGGAGATCCTTGCGGACCTCGAGGCCCGCGAGATCGCGACCATCGCGACGGAGCTTGAGTCGGACGACGCGGCCGACGTCGTGGGGATGCTCGAGGATGAGCGCCGCGACGACGTGCTCTCCCGTCTCGAGGCGGAGGATCGCCGCCAGGTCGAGCATCTGCTGAAGTACACGGACGAGTCGGCCGGCGGCATCATGTCGTCCGAGCTCGTTTTCGTCAAGAGGGACCAGTCGGTCTCCGACGCGATCGAGCTCATCAGACAGGCCGCCGAGCAGGTCGACGAGATCCACAATGTCTACGTGACGGACAAGCGCTACCGCCTCGTCGGCGTCTTCCCCCTGAGGGACCTGGTGCTCGCGGCGCCGGACGCCCGCATCGGCGACATCATGGACCCGGACGTCGTCTCGGTCTCCACGGACATGGACCAGGAGGACGTCTCGCACGTCTTCAGCAAGTACGACCTCGTCGCCATCCCGGTCGTCGACCCGTCGGGCACGCTCGTCGGACGGATCACCGTCGACGACATCATCGACGTCATCCACGAAGAGGCCGACGAGGACATCAGCCTCATGGTCGGCACGCGTGAGGACGAGCTTCACGAGGACTCGGCGGTGCGCATCTCGCGGATCCGTCTTCCCTGGCTCATCATCGGCGCCCTTGGCGGGCTCTGTTCTGCGCTCGTGATGCGCCACTTCAGCGCGTCTCTCGAGGAGACGCTGGCTCTGGCGTTCTTCGTCCCCGTCATCACGGCGATGGGGGGCAACGTCGGCCTGCAGACGTCGACCATCATCGTGCGAAGCATGCACTCGGAGCGCGGACTCTCGGACGCCGCCGGGACGCGGCTTCTCAAGGAGTGGCGTGTCGCGCTCATGAACGCCGCTTTCCTCGGCACGACGATCTGGGCCGTCGTCGGGCTGTGGCTCGGTTCGTGGGACCTGGCCGGCGTCGTCGCGGCGGCCCTCGCGTCCGTCATCATGGTGGCCGCGACGCTCGGCGCCCTGATCCCGTTCGCCCTCCGAGGCGCCGGGGTCGACCCCGCGGTCGCGCAGGGCCCGTTCGTCACGACGCTCAACGACATTCTGGGTCTCCTGGTCTACCTGGGGATGGCATCGATATTCCTCACGGCGATCCACTGACCCGAAACGGACGGGGGAGATGGCGCTCGTCACCTCCAGGGCCATCATGCTCAGGAACCACCGGCTCGGCGAGACCAGCAGCGTGGTGGTGTGCTATACTCGGGACCATGGGAAGGTCCGGCTCGTGGCGAAGGGTGTGAGGAAAGGCGGGAGCCGTTTCGGAGCCGCCCTGGAGCCTCTCACGGTCTCCGGGGTGGTTTTCTACCTCCGGGAGGGCCGGGATCTGTCGCTGTTGTCGCAGGCCTCGATCGAGCGCGACTTCCCGGAGCTCAGGCGCGACGTCGTCCGGATGGCCATGGCGGGCGCCGTCGTGGAGCTTCTGGAACGGACGCTGCCGGACCACGAGCCCGACACCCGGCTCTACGCGCTCTCCGAGCGCGCGATCGAGGTGATGGCGACCGCGCCCGCCGAGGCGCTCGACCCCGTGTTGTGGCGGTTCATGCTCGAGCTCGCCGCGAGGCTCGGTTACCGCCCGGAGCTCGCCCGCTGCGTCATCTGCGGGTCGGATCCTGACTCCGCCGCGCAGCGGAGGACCGGGAAGGAGTCCCGTGAAGACCGAAGCGGCGACCCCCGCGGGGACGCCCGTTGCGACGGGACCGCGCCGGGCAGACCGTGGGCCGGTTTCAGCCCGGAGCTCGGGGGACTCGTCTGCCCGCGCTGCGCGCGCCGCGAGGAGGCGCCGCCACTGCTTCCGGAGGGGCACGACGCCGGACTGCTCGCGGACCTGGCGTTCCGCGGCGTGGACGCGGTCGCCGGAAGGCGGATAACGCCCGCCGTGCGTGACGACATCACGTGCGCGCTGGGACAGTTCCTCGAGCGGCACGCGGGCAGGTCGATGCGACTGAGGTCGCTGGACTTCCTCGCGCAGGTGAGGCGACTCGAGGACTCAGGCCGGGCGACGTGACCCGCCGCCGGCCCCTCCTTCCGGAGGCGCCGCAACGCGCCCGCGGAACGTGGATCATCGGCGACCGCCGAAGCGCGGCCGCAGAACGTGAATCACATGAACGCAGAACACGACGACCGAGGAGACCGATGGCTGACGAGAAGAAGCTCACATTCCAGGACATCATCCTGAGACTGGAGAGGTTCTGGTCCGAATACGGTTGCGTGATCGTCCAGCCGTACAACTCGGAGGTGGGTGCCGGGACCTTCAACCCCGCGACCTTCCTCAGATGCCTGGGGCCGGAGCCGTGGCGGGCGGCGTACGTCGAGCCGTCGCGGCGGCCGAAGGACGGCCGCTACGGCGAGAACCCGATCCGCATGCAGCAGTTCCTCCAGTACCAGGTGCTCCTCAAGCCCGCGCCGGCGGACGTGCTCGACCTCTACTTCCGGAGCCTCGAGGCGATCGGCATCGACCGGAAGGGGCACGACTTCCGGCTCGTCGAGGACGACTGGGAGTCGCCGACCCTGGGCGCAGCCGGACTCGGCTGGGAGGTGTGGATCGACGGGATGGAGATCACGCAGTTCACGTACTTCCAGCAGGCGGGCGGGCTCGATCTCGACCCGATCTCCGCTGAGATCACCTACGGGCTCGGTCGTATCGCGACGTTTCTGCAGGGCGTCGACAGCTTCTTCGAGATGGAATGGGCGCCGGGCGTGATGTTCGGCGAGCTGACGAAGCAGTATGAGATCGAGTTCTCGAAGTTCAACTTCGAGATGGCCGACATTCCTTTCCACCGCGAGCTGTTCGACCGGTTCGAGTCGGAGGCGGATCGTCTCCTGGGCGCCGGGCTGCTGGCTCCGGGCTACGACTACGTGCTCAAGTGCTCGCATACCTTCAACGTGCTCGACGCGCGCGGCGCCATCAGCGTGTCGGAGCGCACCGGCTACATCGCCCGCGTGAGAAAGCTCGCGCGGAAGGCCGCCATCCTCTGCATCAACCAGAGGAAGGAGCTCGGATATCCGCTCCTGCCCGAGGAGCAGAGGAAGCGACTTCTGGCCGAGGAGGTGGGCGATGAGTAAGGAACTGCTCTTCGAGATCGGCGCGGAGGAGATCCCGGCTTCGTACGTGCCGCCCGCCATCCGACAGCTGTGCGACGCGGTGACGCAGGGTCTCGCCGAGGCGAGGCTGTCGCACGGTGACGTCCGGACGTTCGTGACGCCCCGGCGGCTCACGGTCGCCGTGGCGGACGTCGCGGACATGCAGGAGGATCTCGAGCGGGAGGTCACGGGGCCTCCGGCGAAGGTCGCTTTCGACGAATCCGGCGCGCCCACGAAGGCGGGACTCGGGTTTGCCAGATCGCAGGGCGTCGCCATCGATGACCTCGAGGTCCGTGACACGGGCAAGGGCGAATACGTGCACGTGCGCGTGGTCGACAAGGGCCGCGCGTCGACCGAGGTCCTTCCGGAGATCCTCGGCGAGGCGGCCGCGAGCCTCAGCTTCCCGAAGACGATGCGCTGGGGACCCGAGCAGCGGTTCGCCCGCCCGGTGCGGTGGCTCGTCGCGCTCCTGGGCGGCGAGGTGCTCGACATGGAGTTCGCCGGGGTGAAGGCCGGTGACGCGACTCGCGGTCATCGCAACTGGTCGCCGGGCCCGCACAGGGTCAAAGACGTCGCGGACTACCTCGCCGTTCTCGAGAGGAACTACGTGCTCGCGGATCCCGCGGCGCGCCGCGAGCGGATCCTCGCTGAGGCCGAGCGCGTCGCCGGAGAGTGCGGCGGCAGGCTCGTCACGAACGAGTCGCTCCTCGATGAGGTGACCTATCTCGTCGAGTATCCGACCGTCTTCGCGGGACGTTTCAGCGAGCGCTTCCTTGAGCTCCCCCGCGACGTCATCGTCGTCGCGATGAAGAGCCACCAGCGGTACTTCGCCGTCGAGGACGAACGCGGACAGCTGCTTCCGTACTTCCTCTGCGTGGCGAACGTGCCTGCCGAGAGTCACGACGCCGTCCGTGAGGGCAACGAGCGCGTGCTCGTCTCGCGACTCGACGACGCGGCCTTCTACTGGCACGAGGACACGAAGTCGAAGCTCGCCGACAAGGTCGAGAGCCTCCGCAACGTCGTCTGGCTCGAGGGGCTGGGAACCCTCTACGAGAAGACCGAGCGTCTCGAGGCGCTCTCGCGTGTCATCGGCGAACGGCTCGGCTCCGCCGGGACGGAGACCGCCGTCCGCGCCTCCAGGCTCGCGAAGGCCGACCTCGTCACGGAGATGGTGAAGGACGGCAAGGAGTTCACCGAGCTCCAGGGCGTCATGGGACGTGAGTACGCGCTGGCGTCCGGGGAGGACGCGGCCGTGGCCGCCGCGATCCACGAGCACTACATGCCACGTTTCGCCGGCGACGGCTTGCCAGAGAGCGACGCAGGCGTCATCTTGAGTATTGCGGACCGGCTCGACTCCATCGTCGGCTGCTTCTCCGCCGGGCTCATCCCGTCGGGGTCGCAGGATCCGTACGCCCTGAGGCGGCAGGCCATCGGCCTCATTCGTATCCTGCTCGATCGGGAGCTTCAGGTCTCCGTCGGCGGGCTCGCGGAGGCCGCGGCGGACGGCTTCGGTCTCTCGGGAGACGCCAGGTCCGAGACGCTCGCAGGCGTTCTGGACTTCGTCCGCCAGCGCGCGCGAAACGTCTTCATCGACGAGGGGTTCGCGTACGATCTCGTGGACGCTGTCCTCGAGGCGTCGTCGAACGACCTCCCCGGGGCGAGGAAGCGCATCATCGCGCTCTCCCACTTCCGAGAGGCCGACGATTTCACGGGGCTCGTGATCGGATCGCGTCGCGTGATGAACATCCTTAAGGGCGATCCGGATGTGACGGTCGACGCGGCGGCGCTCGTGGAACCCGCGTCCGTCACGCTCGAGAAGGCGCGGGCCGAGACGAAAGCGAAGGTCGAGGCGGCGCTCGCGGCCGACGATCACGACGACGCGGTCAAGGCGCTGCTCGGGCTTCGACGCCCGATCGACGAGTTCTTCGACGGGGTCATGGTGATGGTCGATGACGCGAGGCTCCGCGCGGTCCGGCTCGGACTGCTCTTCGAGGTGCGCGCGCTCTTCATGCGGATCGCGGACTTCTCGCGCGTCGTGCTGGAAGGTGAGGCGCAGGAGTAGGGTGGGCTGTCCCTGGCGGCATCGGGCCCGTCCACTTCGCGGGCTGTGCGACGCGCCGCCCCCGGCAACATCGGTTTCGGAGGACGTGTGAGACGATCAATGAGACATCGTGCTCTCTGGATGGCGGCAACGCTCCTGGCGCTGGCGGCCGTTGCCCTGCTGGGCGGGTGCGGCTCGCGCGAGGCGCCGCGCAAGGTCATGCTCATCGGGCTCGACGGACTTGACTGGCGCATCATCGACCCGCTGATGGAGCAGGGCAGGCTTCCGAATATCCAGTCGCTCGTCGACCGGGGCGTTCGCGTCGACCTGCGTTCGACGGGGCCGAAGATGAAGTCGCCCATCATCTGGACGAGCATCGCGACGGGCAAGACGCAGCAGAAGCACGGCATCAGCGACTTCCTCGCGGAGCGCACGGGCGAGCAGCCGCTCTACAACTCACAGGGATGGAAGGCGCTTCCAGTCTGGCGGATCCTGGGCGACGCCGGCCACACCGTCGGCGTGATCAACTGGTGGCTGTCGTGGCCCGCCTACCCGGTGAACGGCTTCTTCATCACGGAGCGGATCACCTATGCGCCGGAAGATGGGTTCGACGACATCCCCAGCGTCACATCGCCGCCTGAGCTCGCGGAGGAGCTCAAGCCGTTCGTCGTTGGCGCCGCGTCGACGACGGACGATGTGATCGCGCCGTTCCTGCGGGGGGACGCATGGAGAACGACCGAGGAACGCGCGATCGAGATGGGTCGCGAGTCGTTCCGCGGCACGTACGCGATGGACATGTCCGTGCTTCAGATCGCCGAACACATGCTGGAGGCGCACGAGCAACCCGAGTTCTTCGCCGTCTATTTCCAGGGGCTCGATGTCGTCTGCCACCAGTTCTGGGGGCAGTGGGACCCTTCATCCGTGGACAATCAGTCCTCGGAGGACATGATCGAGACCTTCGGCGACCTCATCCCGCGCTACTACGAGCACTTCGATGGGATCGTCGGTCGGCTGCTCGAGAGCCTCGAGGAAGACACGACGGTGATCATCTGTTCGGACCACGGGTTCCGTGGTCCCTATCGGTCGCCCGACGGCATCCGGCTCGGCATCTGGATGCACAGACAGACAGGCGTCATGATCGCCGCCGGGCCGGGCATCGAGCCCGCCGAGGAGACGCAGGACGCGAGTGTCTTCGACATCACCCCGACCGTCCTCGCGCTGCTCGGTGAACCGGTCGGGCGCGACATGGACGGGTTCGTGCTGACCGAGCTCCTCGACGACTCGTTCGAGGAAGCCAACCCCGTGACGTACATCGACACCCACGAACGTGAGCGAGCCGCCTCCGTCGAGGTGCCGGCGACCGAGGAGGTCGACGACGCCATTCGCGAGAAGCTCCGTTCTCTCGGCTACATCGAGTAGGCAGGAGGGAACTCGTGCTGTGGTTCGAACGGATACGAAGTTCGGGTTCACGGGCGCGCGGCTTCCGGATTGTCGGAGCCTGCGCGGCGGTCTTCACGATCGTCGTTCTCCTGTCGGCGCTTCCCGGATGCGGAGCGGACGACGGGATCGTCGATCGGAGGCTGCTCCTCATCGGTCTCGACGGGGCGGAGTGGTCCGTCGTCGGCCCTCTCGTCGAGCAGGGGAGGTTGCCGAACATCGCGGCGCTCATGGAGTCGGGCGTCTCCTGCAGGCTTCGCTCGCTCGAACCGAAGCAGAAGTCCCCCGTGATCTGGACGACGATGAGCACCGGCAAGCTCCCGCACAAGCACGGCATCACGGACTTCCTCGATCCCATCTCCAAGCGACCGCTGACGAGCAACATCCGGACGGCGCGGACCGTCTGGGACATCCTCGGCGAACACGAGCTCACCGTGACCGTCGTGGGCTGGCTCGTGAGCTGGCCCGCCGAGGAGGTCAACGGAACGATGGTCACCGATTACTTCCGCTACCGACCCCGCGAGGGCTCGCACACGGAGAACCTCACGTATCCGGAGGGACTCGTCGACGAGGTCGCCCCGCTTCGCGTGCTCGGCGAGGGCGTGTCGGACGCGACGGCGGAGCGCTTCTGCGATCTCGAGAACGCGATGACGGGCGAGGAGGCGCAGCGCCTCGACGTGGACCGCATGTTCGTCGAGATGCGGGCGATCAGCGACCTGGAGCAGAAGCTCGCCACGATCAAGGACCACTACGCGAGCGACGAGACGTTCGCGGGCGTGGCGCGACATCTGATGCGCACGCGCCCGACCGACGTCGCGTTCGTCTACCTGCGAGGCACGGACTCGATGAGCCACAAATTCTGGCCGGCGAGCTTCCCCGAGGAGGTTCAGATCGACGTGCCTGAGACCGATATCAGAGTGTTCGGGGACACCATGGAGCGATACTACGAGCGCGCGGACAGCCTCGTCGGCGAGCTCGTCTCCGAGTTCGGGAGAAACGCCACGGTCATGCTCTGCGCGGACCACGGGTTCGAGGGACCGCGCCCCGGACGCAGCAGGGGCGGCATCAACGACCACGGTCCCATCGGCGTGTTCGTGCTCTCGGGCGACGGCGTGCGTTCCGGGGTTGAGATCGCGGAGCACAGCGTGCGTGACATCACGCCGACGATCCTCGCGCTCTACGGGCTTCCCGTGGGAGAGGACATGGACGGCGAGGTCATGCGCGACGCCTTCGAGGACGACTTCCTCCGGGAGCACCCGCTGACGACGATCCCGACCTACGAGGTGAATGAACCCACGGAGGTGAGCCGATGATCCGCACCATCCTGCGGACGAGCCGCGCGCCATCCGCCGGGGCCGCCGGAACGCCGCGCCCCGCCGGTCGCGCGAGGCACTTCCTTCCGCTGTTCGTGGGGGCGCTGCTGCTTGCGGCCGCGCTCGTTCTCGTCTCCTGCGGCGGGACGCCTCCCGGGGAGCGCAAGATCATGATCATCGGCATCGACGGTCTCGAGTGGGACATCATGGGTCCGATGCTCGAGGCCGGGGACCTCCCGAACTTCGCCCGCGTTCTCAGCGAGGGCGCGTGGGGCGAGATCCGGTCGCTCGACGTGCTCGAATCGCCCGTCATCTGGACCTCGATCGCGACGGGCAAGCTCCCCGAGAAGCACGGCATCTCCGGGTTCGCGAAGCAGCGCGCGGGGGCGGAGCCGGTACCGATGACCTCGAACGTCCGCCGCGTGAAGGCGCTCTGGAACATCCTCGGAGAGCGCGGGATGCCCGTCGGCGTGATCGGGTGGCTCGCGACGTGGCCGGCGGAGGAGGTCAACGGGTACCTGGTCTCCTCGTACTTCAACTACGGCTGGCGGCCGGGCGCCACGAGCGAGCGCGCCCGCTACACCTGGCCGGAGGAGCTCTCCGATGACCTCGCCCCCCTGAGGGTGTCCGAGGAGGAGGTCGATGACGAGACCGTCGCGCGCTTCCTGACCGGCGAACCGGAGGATACCGACGCCGTGCAGGCACGTCTCCGTGCGCTCCGTACAGCGATCGCCACCGATGAGACAGTGAGACGGGTCGCTCTGCGCCTTCACGAGGAACGTCCGACCACGTTGTTCGCGGTCTACCTGCGGGGAGTCGACGGTCCGAGCCACCAGTTCTGGATCGACGCATTCCCGGCCTCCGCGCCGGAGGCCGACCGCGCCGGAAGCGAGTACCTGGACCAGGTCATCACACGCTACTACCAGTACATGGATGAGGTGCTCGGAGAGCTCCTGGCGCTCGCGGATGACCAGACGACCGTCGTGCTGACGTCCGACCACGGCCACTCGGGACCCAAGGACCGTGACGGAGTCTATCAGTGGGGCATCGCGATGCACGATCCGACCGGCGTCGTGGCGCTCTGGGGCAAGGACATCGAGTCGGGGACTCAGCTCGACACGCCGAGCGTGCTGGACATCACGCCGACGTTGCTCGCGCTGCTCGGTCTTCCGGTCGCGGAGGACATGGACGGGCGCGTGCTGACGGAGGCCATCGATCCGGAGTTCTTCGAACGGACCCCGGTCCGGACGATAGCGTCCTACGAGGACGAGCGGGAACCCGGCGCCGAGGCCGAGCCGATCGAGTCGCCCGTCGACGACGAGGTGCGTGAACGGCTCCGCTCGCTCGGGTACATCGAGTAGACTGTCGCGCGCCGTCGTCGCGTGCGCCCCGCGCCGCGGGACGCCGTCATCGACGGCTCGGACGTGATGACATCGCCATCGAACCCGGAGACGCCATGAATCTGCGAACTCTCCTTGCGATACTCGTGCTGGCCGCACTTGTGGCCGGGTGCGGCGAGCCCGAGCCGGCGACCGGTGTGGATGGTCCCGTCGTCGTCATAGGCATCGACGGAGCGGAGTGGAGCATTCTCGAGCCGCTGCTCGCCGCCGGAGACCTGCCGAATCTCGCGGGGCTCATCGAGCGGGGCGCGTCGGGTCGGCTCGCGTCACTCGATCCCCGGCGGAAGTCGCCCGTCATCTGGACGACGATCGCGACCGGGCTCGATCCCGACGAGCACGGCGTCGGCGGGTTCGTCATCGAGGGCGACCCGCACGGCAGAGACTCCTACTCCCACTACTCGAGCAACATGTGGCGTGCGCCGGCGTTCTGGGACATCCTCGGCGCGCGCGACCGCACCGTCGGCGTCATCGGCTGGCTCGTGACCTGGCCGCCGTGGCCGGTCAACGGCTACATGATCTCGCAGCACGTGCAGTACCTCGAGCGGTTCACCCGCTCCGAGCAGGGCAAGAAGGTCTCGTGGCCGGAGGCGCTCGACGAGACGATCGCGCCGCACGTCGTGGACGAGCACGAGCTGACGGACGAGCAGTTCGCCCGGTTCCTGCGTTCGGGCGTCGACGGGCTCGATGTCTTCACCGAGCACTACGAGGAGGGGCTCAGGCGCGCGCTGGCCGGCGACGCGAGCACCTACGCGGTGGCCCGCTTCCTGTTCGCGGAGAGCGTGCCCGACGTGGCGTGCGTCTACACGCGCGGCGTCGATGAGGTCTGCCACCGGTTCTGGATCCACGCCCACGAGGACACGCGCCCTCCGGTCGACCCATCGAAGCCCGGCACCGTCATGCTCGAGAAGCAGGCGGAGGAGCTCGCGGGGCTCATCGACGAATACTATCGCTACACCGACGAGCAGGTGGGGACGCTGCTCGACGCGCTTCCGGAGAACGCGACCATCGTGGTCTGCTCGGACCACGGGTTCCGCGGTCCGGGGGCCTGGGGCGAGCACCGGCCCTGGTACGGAGAGGAGCAGCACGGGCTTGAGGGCGTCGTCATCATATCCGGGCCGGCGGTTCGCCCGGGAGTCACGATCGAGAGCGCGAGCGTGTACGACATCGCTCCGACGATCCTCGCTCTGACCGCGTGCCCCGTGGCCGACGATATGCCGGGCCGGCCGCTCACGGAGATCTTCACGGAGGCGTTCGCTCGCGAGAACCCGGTGACGACGATCGCGAGCCACGGCAGGACCGAGCGGGGAGACGCGCAGCCCATCGAGTCACCGGTTGACGACGAAGTGCTTGAGCGTCTTCGGTCGCTCGGGTACATCGAATAACGCGATCTGACCGGGACGGCGACGCGGGCCTGACTCGGGCCTCGCGGCGCCCACGAGCACACTCATCGGGGGAGGGCCATGATGCGTGACCGAGTACTCCTTACGCTTGTCGTGATCGTCGCGCTGGTTGCCGTGCTCATCTACGCGGGGAAGCGTGTTGGGGCGGACGACAGGGAGGTCTCGCCGACGGGAGACTCGCTCTCGCTCTTGGTCATCGGCGTCGAGGGGCTCGAGCCGAGTCTGATCGAGCGCTTCTCCCGGGACGGCGAGCTTCCACATCTCAGCGCACTCATGGATGAGGGCGCGACCGGGCGGTTCCCGAGCCTCGAGCGCGGCATCGACCTGGAGATCCCCTGGACGAGCCTCGTGACGGGCATGCGCCCTGAGAACCAGGGCGTCGGCGGAATGCGTGTCTCACAGAGGGGGGATCTCGTTCCCTCGCCGCTGACGCCGAAGCACCGCACCGTCGACACGATCTGGACGCTGCTCTCGAAAGCAGGCGAGACGGTCGGCGTCGTCGGGTGGCCCGGCGCGTGGCCGGTCGAGCCCGTCAACGGCGTCATGGTAGGTCCTCACGACCGCGCGTTCCTCGACAAGGCGCACAGCGGCGACATCGAGAGGCGCGTCTACCCTGCGGAGCGTCACGCCTCCCTGGACGAGATGTACATCGATCCCGCGACCGTGAGGCGAGTGGACCTCGCTCGCTTCCTCAACACTGACACGCACAACCCCTACGAAGCGCTCATCGGCCAGAACTACATCGCGCTCGCCGGCGCCTTCAGCGAGGACGAGACCCATCGCATGGTCGCGTCGCGTCTCACGACCGACCCGGGAGTCGATGCGCTGCTCGTCTGTTTCAGCGGTCTGGACGCGGTCTCGCAGCGCTTCTGGCACTACATGGAGCCGGAGCGCGTGATCGACGGGGCGACGCTCACCGACGAGGCGCGCGAGGAGATGCTCGTGCAGGCGGAGACTCTCGGCGTCGTCATCGAGCGGTACTATCGATATCTCGACGAGACGATCGGAGAGCTGCTCGAGCTCGCCGCGGACGACGCGACGGTGGCCGTCGCGACCGACCACGGCTACCGCGGCGTCGAGCTGGACTGGGCCGGCAATCCGCAGCTCGGCTACGACATGCACAGCGAGGAAGGCTTCTGGATCATGCGCGGGCCGAAGGTGCGGCCCGGCGTACGAGTCGAGGAGAGCGAGCTCTTCGATTTCGCAGCGACCCTCATGGAGGCCGCGGACATCGAGCCGGCGGTCGAGCTGGATGGAGTGGTTCTCGAAGATGTCATCCGTTAAGAAGAGACCGCGAGACACCTCCGCCCGTTGCGCCACACGGCGTCGCGCACTGCGCGCGATCGTGGCGGTCGCGCTCGCCGCATGCGTGGCCGTCGTCGTCCATGGCTGTGGCGGGAATGAGGACGCCGGGCGGGCGCCGCGTGTGCTCCTGATCGGGATCGATGGACTCGACTGGGACCGCGTGCAGCGGCTGAGTGGGGAGGGGCGCCTGCCGCATCTCACGGCGCTCATGGAGGAGGGAAGCGCGGGCGTGCTCCACTCGGTCTATCCGTATCTCTCTCCGAGCGTATGGACGAGCATCGCGACCGGGAAACGCGAGGAGAAGCACGGGATCGCCGGGTTCCTCGTCGACCGCGGCAGGACGACGAACCCGACGCCGACGAGCAGCAACATGCGTCGTGCGAGGGCGGTCTGGCAGATCCTGAACGACGCGGGGTACTCGGCTGGTGTGATCGGCTGGCTCGTGACCTGGCCCGCCGAGGCGGTCGACGGCTACATGATCTCGTCGCGATTCCAGACCCTGCTGCGCGACGACCTCCTGGACGTCGGTGATGAGGAGCGGATCGCGCGGAAGCGACAGAGTCTCCACCCGCCGGAGATCTGGGACGAAGCCGTCTCGCTCAAGGTGCCCGTGGAGTCCGTCGACGACGAGACCGTCTCCGCCTTCCTCGGCGACGGCTGGCGGGACGCCCGCGATCCCGCGGCCGCGCCCGCCATCGAGGAGTTCCGGCGGATCTACGCCGCCGACGAGACGGCGCTCGCGTTCGCGCAGCGTTTCTTCAAGGCTCGGCCCACCGACCTCGCGGCGGTCTATCTCCGCGGTCTGGACACGAGCTGTCACATGTACTGGCGGTACATGGAGCCGGAGACGTGGCCGCACGAGCTCTCCGACGAGCTCGTCTCGGTCTTCGAGCCGCTCATCGAGCGCTACTATGAGCGGGTCGATGCGGCGGTCGGCGAGCTTCTGGAGCACCGCGGTCCCGGGACGGTGGTGATCCTGTGTTCGGACCACGGGTTCGCGGGACACTCGGGCTATCCGGGGTTCGAGGGTGAGCTCGCGGTGGGCATCAGCATGCACCGCGAGGACGGGATCATCATCGCGGCGGGACCCGGGATCGAGCGGGGCGGAAGGGTCGAGGGCGCGTCGATCCTCGACGTCACGCCGACCGTGCTGGCCCTTCTCGATGTCCCCGTCGGCCGCGACATGGACGGCAGGGTGTTGTCCGGACTCATGACCTCCGAGTGGCTCGACGAGCATCCTGTCGGCTTCGTCGAGTCGCACGAGGTGGAGGGTGCGGTGACGGACGATGAACCGATCCCGTCGCCGGTCGACGAGCAGGTCATCGAGCAGCTCAGAACACTCGGGTACATCGACTGACGGATCGGGTCCGGTGCGACCGGGTCCGGGGACGCGGGCGCGAGACGACCGTGACATCCGAGATTCTCGCGCAGAGCGACTGACGGAAGGTGGGTGAGTCGTGGCGAAACCGGCGAAGAGCGCAAAGAAGCATGCCCAGCGCGACGGGTCCACCGTGGTGGCGTGGGCGCGCCGCACCGGATGGGTGGTCCCGGCCGCCGTGTTCGTCGTCGCCTTCGTTCTCCGCTTCATCTACATCCGTCAGATCCAGGGCACTCCGTTCTTCGAGACGCTGGGGCTGGACGCCAAGTTCTACGACGCCTGGGCGAGACAGATGAGCACCACGAGCGCCGAGAGCGACGCGTTCTTCATGTCGCCTCTCTATCCGTACTTCCTGGCCATCGTGCATCGGCTGCTCGGGCGCGACCTCTTCCTGCTGCGGGTCGTGCAGGGAGGCATCGGCGCGGCGACGGCCGCCCTGACGTGTCTCATCGGACGACGCGTGTTCGGGAACCTGGTCGGTCTCATCGCTGGACTCGTCGTCGCGCTCTACGGCGTGCTCATCTTCTACGACGGGTCGATCCTCATCGCGCCGCTTCTCGTCTTCCTCTACACGCTCTCTCTCTATCTGCTGCTCAGGGCCGACGACGGTGGCGCCTGGTGGCTCTACGCGGCGGCCGGGGTCGCGCTCGGAGGCGCCGCGATCGGCAAGGCGACGGCGCTCGCCTTCGTGCCCGTGGCCATGCTGTGGATCTGGTTCGCATGGAAGAGGGGCAGGAGCGGTCGCGGTCGCGCGGTCGCGCTCTTCGCGCTGGGGGTCCTTCTCACGATCGCGCCGGTGACCGTGCGGAACCTGGTCGTCGCCGACGATCTCGTTCTGCTCACGTCGAACGGGGGACTCAACTTCTACATCGGGAACAGCCCGACGGCGACCGGGGGCTACGCCGAACCCGAGGGGCTCGACATCTCCGTTGATCTCGAGGGGAAGACCATCGCGGAACGCGATCTCGGCCCCGGGCTCAGGCCGTCTCAGGTCTCCGCTTACTGGTACGGTCGGGCGCGCGACTACATCCTCGCGAATCCCGGGGAGTGGCTCCGTCTTCTCACGAGGAAGATCGTCTTCGCGCTGAGCGCCTACGAGATCCCCCAGCTCGAGAACTACTACTTCCAGCGTCTCAACACGCCGCTTCTGAGGCTGCCGCTCCCCGGCTACGGGCTCGTCGCGCCGCTCGGCCTTCTGGGGCTCGGTCTGGCCTTCCGCCGGCGTCGCGTCAGGCTGCTTGCGCTCTTCGTCGCCGTCTACCTGGCCACCGTCGTAGCGTTCTTCGTCGTCGCTCGATACCGTCTTCCGGTCGTCCCGGTCCTGGCGGTGGGGGCCGGGTTCGCCGTGGTGGAGCTCGTCCGCCTCATGCGGGAGCGGTCCTGGTTGAGGTTTGGTATGACGGCCGCGGTCCTGGGGGGTCTTCTGCTCATCGCCAATGTGAACTTCTACCGCGTGGACCGGATGAAGCCCTTCGCCGAGTGGTACTACCGTCTCGGTGTCATCTACGCTGAGCGGGACGAGCCGGCGGAGGCGATCGAGGCGTTCAGCCGTGCGATCGAGTACGACCCGGGATGCGCGAAGTGCTACCTGAACGTGGGCTCCGTGCTCGCGAAGGAGGAGAGGCTCGAGGACGCCGTGGACGCCTTCCGATCTGCGCTCGCGCTCGCGCCGGACTACGAGGTGGCCCGCGTGAACCTCGCGGTGGCGCTCCAGTCGCTAGGGCAGTACGAGCGTGCGGTCGCGGTGCTCGACACCCTGCTCGCAGACGATCCGGACGACGGGGTCGCGCTCAAGCAGAAGGGCGTCTCGCGCTACCGCCAGGGGCGGCACGAGGAGGCGGCGGAACTGCTCAGGGCCGCGCTGGCGACGGACATCGTCGGCCCCTCGAGAGATGAGGCAGCGTTCTACCTGACGCTCATCGAGCGGCCCGAGCGTCCGGTGATTCCGCAGGCCGCCAGGGCCGCGATGGCGGCGGCTGACAGCCTCGCTCCCGCCGGTCGTGTGTTGAGGGCGCTCGAGGAGCTGGAACGCGCCCGGGAGCTCGCGCCGGACTCGGGAGAGCCGCTCCGGCGCATGGCCCTCATCAAGCGGGACATGGGGCTGCGGGAGGAGGCCCGCGAGCTCATGGAGGAGGCGCTTGCGCTCGATCCCTTCGTGGAGCACGGCCATTTCACACTCGGGGTCATCCTGAGCGAGATGGAGAGGCACGAGGATGCGATTCGCGAGTACGAGTCAGAACTCAGCATTGATCCTGCGTTCACCCCCGCGCTCCGGAACCTCGCGCTGACGTACTACTTCAGTCAGGGCAATCCGAACCTCGCGATCCGCCACTACCGGGAGTATCTCCGTATCGGGGGTGAGCCGATCCAGGCCATGGACGAGCTGATGCGGCGGCTGGACTCCGGCGCTGCCGGGTCCTGATTCTCGCTCATCCACGAATTCTGCCGTTTGTTGACCCGCGCCCCGGAGTTTCCGTTCCGGTAGCCCACCCCGGTTGACCGTTGACAGCCCGCAGCACATGTGCTACAATCCTATCCGAGTCGGGAAATAGGCGAAGCCGAAGTGCTGGCTGAGCTCCTACCGCCTGTGCGAGACCGGAGGGTTTTTGTGGGCGGGTAGTTGCGCCCTATCCGCGATTGGACAGCCAGGAGGCTGTACTTACCACAAGTCTGGGATTGCGCAACTTCAATCAAGGCTACTCACTCGAACGCTCACGCCGGCCGTGACCACGGCTGACGATGCGTGGAGATGGTCGGTGTGAGGAGCTGTCTTGAGAGAAGGATGAGCTGGATCACCTTCAGGCTAGAGGGGGGATTGAGCGAATGAATAGCAGAACTCTGGTACTGCTGGTGCTGGGGGTCATGCTGGTTGCGAGTCTGGCCGGGGCCAAGGGCCTCGAGTACGCCGACAAGTACACGCATGTGCCTCTGCCGAACGCACCGGCTGCCAGTAGCGATCTGGAGGGTGCTCGTCTCGAGACCCTGTGGATCTTCCAGGCCGATTTTGAGGACCTCACCGGCGACAACGCCGGCTGGACCTCGCCGGACCTGTCCGGCACGACGGCTCAGGAGAACTACTGGCACAAGGACACGATTCGTCTGACGGAGACCTACCTCGGCG
>CAZAQL010000037.1:0-23699 GCA_964487295.1 uncultured bacterium
TCCTGAAGCGGGATCCCGGCGTCCTCGCAGTGGCCCGCGCCATCCAATCGGGCGTCCGTGATGTCCAGGATGGTCCGTGTGTAGACCCTCGGGTCGCTGTCGGAGAAACGGACAAGCTCGACGTTCGAGAGCTCGGCGTCCGGCGTGACGCCGCCCGCGAGCCGGATCATGGTGCCGACATTGTCCGAGTCGACGAGCTCGTATTCGTCCGGACGGTTCACGGCGCCGCGCACCTCCACCATGCGCTGACGGTACGGCACCAGGATGACGGCGCCTTCGCTGACACGTGGATTGGCGTCGAGGTCACCCAGATAGGCGTAGCTGAGAAGGTCGGCCTGTCTCCAGTTCCCATCGGATTGCACGATGCGAACGGCCCGCCGCGAGCCGTCCTCCAGAACCCCGCCGGCCATCTCCACGAGCGCGGATACGCGCATCGCGGCCGTCGCCTCATAGTCACCTGGTTCGGTGACCGCTCCGGTCACGTGCACGACGATCTCGCGCGGCGTCAGCAGTCTGAGCGACAGGTCGACACCGTGGTAGTACTCGTCGAGAAACTGCCGGACGCTCGTCTCCGCCGCGGCGAGCGTGAGGCCCGCCACGGGAATGGCGCCGACCGATTCGAGGATGAGGTCGCCCTCCGGGGACACCGTGAGCGTCTCGGCCTGGTTCGTCTCGCCGCGGAGCGTCAGGAGCAGCACGTCCCCGGACCCGACGCGGTACTCCTCGCGGTCCACGGGCACATCGACGACACGGGTCGGCGGCGCAGGCTCGGGCTCCTGTTCGAGAAGCTCTGCGGGAATGAGCGCCGGCACTGTCTCCTGCGAAGAGCCTGCGGGAGCCGCCAGGAGCGCCGCGGTCACGAACAACGCGAGTGGGGTCATGGTCGCTTTCCAGGTTGCGGCAGAGCGGACAGGCCCGGCCTGCGACCGCCGCGGTTCACATCGCTTCAGGAACCGGAACCTAGCACACGCTTCGAGATACTGTCAATCACACGACCTACCCGTCGTGCCGGTCCCAGTCGTATGGCACGGTCCCGTCGTGCGGGTCGACCCGGAACTCGTCGGGCTCGCCGTACCGGTAGACCTCGGTCGGGCAGTTGACCAGGAGCCCCGGCCTGTCGCCGATGGCCTTCATGCCATGGAGCACGCCCGGCGGGATCGTGATCAGGATCGGGTTGAGCTCGCCCATGAAGAACTCGTTGATCTCCCCGTGGGTCGGCGACCCTTCCCGACCGTCGTAGAGCACGACCTTCATCATGCCGCTGACGATCGTGAAGAAGTCCGTCTGGACCTTGTGGTAGTGCCAGCCCTTCACCACGCCCGGATACCCCACGGAGAGATACACCTGCCCGAACTTCTGGAAGATGTCATCGTCCGCCCGCAGCATCTCCATAAGGTACCCGCGCTCGTCCGGGATCAGACGGAGCTTCTTGATGGCGACCCCTTCGATGAGGCGCTTCGCCTTCACGCCCGGGGGGATGCTCTCTGAAGACATCGTTGCCCTCCTTCTCTACGCGGTATCGCGCATCGCGGCCTCCGTCCAGGCCGGGGCGCGCCCCGCCTCGTGAGGCGCGCGTCCTGAGATCGGACGTTCAGGCTCCGTCGCGCGGAGCCCGGCCTCGACCGACCCCGTCGTAGGTGAACCCGTGCTTCTCGAAGTCGGCTGGCTCGTAGATGTTGCGGCAGTCGACGACGGCCCGACCACGCATGGCCGTCTTGAGCCGATCGAAGTCCAGTTGCCTGAACTCGTTCCATTCCGTGACGAGGGCGAGGACATCCGCGCCCTCGGCCGCCGAGTAGGCGTCCTCGGTGAACTCTACGAACGGCATGATCTCCCGTGCGTTGTCCATCGCGACGGGGTCGAACCCGCGGACGGTCGCGCCGAGATCCCGGAGCCCCTCCGCCAGCACGATCGACGCTGCGTAGCGCATGTCGTCGGTGTTCGGCTTGAAGGCGAGCCCGAGAAGCGCCACGGTCCTGCCGTCCACACTCCCGCCCGCGGCCGCCACGACCTTGTCGACCATGCGACGCTTCTGCTCGGCGTTCACACGGACCGTCGAGCTCACGATGCGGCTCTCAACGCCCGCCGACTCGGCGATCTTCGTCAGGGCCTTCGTGTCCTTCGGGAAGCACGAACCGCCGTAGCCGGCGCCTGCGTGGAGGAACTTCGGACCGATGCGCTTGTCGAGCCCCATCGCGTAGGCCACGGTCTGCACGTCGGCGCCGACGCGCTCGCAGAGATTCGCGACCTCGTTGATGAAACTGATCTTGGTGGCGAGGAACGAGTTCGACGCGTACTTGATGAGCTCGGCGCTCTCCGGCGTCGTCTCGACGATGGGTGTCCTGATGAGATAGAGCGGCGAGTAGATGCTCCGCATCACGCCGAACGCCTTCTCGCTGTCGGCGCCCACGACGACGCGGTCGGGACGCATGAAGTCGCCGACGGCCGACCCCTCGCGGAGGAACTCGGGATTCGAGACGACGTCAAAACCGTGCGGCTCAGCCTGCTCCTCCTGGATGATGCCCCGGATGCGCCGCGCCGTGCCGACCGGAACCGTGCTCTTCTGGACGATGATCCGGTAGCCGTCCATGTGCCGGCCGATCTCGCGCGCGACGGCGTCGACCTGCGAGAGGTCTACCGCTCCGTCGTCGCCCTCGGGCGTTCCGACGGCGCAGAAGATGACCCCGCACTCCCTGACGGCCCTGCCGAAGTCGGTCGTGAACTCGAGGCGCCCCTCGCGCACGTTCCTCGTCACGACCTCAGAGAGCCCCGGCTCGTAGAACGGAATCCGGCCCGCCCTGAGCGTCTCGATCTTCTCTTCGACGCGATCGACGCAGAGCACGGTGTTGCCGAAATCGGCGAGCCCGGCTCCTCCGACCAGTCCCACATATCCCGTGCCGATGATTGCGATCTTGTGCATGGCTGCCTCAAGCTCCTTCCTGCGTCCGTGTCTTCCATCGAACCGACAGGAGACTGCGCCTGCGGATCAGATCCGGCGGACCCCGACAGTGACCTCGATGGGGCCGAGCACCTCGTCCTGGCTCGCGAGGAGCACGGCGACGTCGGACCGGCCTGCTGCGTCGAGGGCCGTGACGGCCGTCTCATACGCCAGGCGCGGGCGGTTGTTCTCGCGCGAGAGGTGCGCGAGAACGAGCGTCGAGAGCGGCTGCTCTCCGGCCCGCGCAAGCTCCCGGGCCGCGAGCGCGTTCGAAAGATGTCCAACGTTGCTCATGATCCGCTGCTTGAGAGGCCAGGGATACGGCCCGTCGAGCAGCATGCGTTCGTCGTGGTTGAACTCAAGCACGACGCAGTCCGCGCGGGCGACGTGGTCTCGCACGGTCGAACCGACGACGCCGAGGTCGGTCGCGACGACGAGTCGCTTCGAGTCGGCCTCAAAGGAGAATCCGACTGGATCGGCGCAGTCGTGGCTCGTCGAGAAGGGCGACACGCTGATATCGCCGATCGTCACGGGTTCTCCGACGGTCAGAGGGACCTTCGAGAATCCGTCACCGGCCCGTCGGTTGATGGCTCGAAGCGTCGGTCTCGTCGCATGCACCGGCAGATCAAAGCGCCGGGCGACGGGTCCCACGCCGCAGATGTGATCGCTGTGCTCGTGCGTGACGAGCAGCGCGGCGAGGTCGGAGTCGTCGATCCCCGCGTGCGCGATCGCCCGCGCGACGCGCCTCGCCGAGATCCCCGCGTCGAGAAGAACGCTGGTCGTGTCGGTTGAGATGACGAACGCGTTGCCCGAGCTTCCACTGGCGAGGACGGTCAGCCTCATCGATACCTCTCTGAAGCGCTGCGGACGCGGGTAGCCGCCGGAGAGCGCACCGGCCCGGTCCGTCGGAATCAGCCTGTCTCGCCCTGCTTCCGCGCCGTCACGTACTGCGAGATGAGTCGTTCGAACCTGCTCTGGTAGATCAGATCGAAGCGGTCCATCATGTCGGGTATGATCTCGCGCGCCTGCCGGCGCACTCGCTGCGCGAGGACGGTCGCCTCGGACACGTCCAGCCGCCCCCCCATGATCTCCTCGCACGCGCTGTCGACGAGCTCGCGCAGCTGCGCCAGTTTCTCTTCCTCGTCGGCCAGCAGCTGCGCCATCTCCCTGTCGTCGAACTGGTCAGTCATCCTGAGCTCCTTGGTCGCGACGCCCGCTCGCATCGGCCCACGGGCTCGGCTGCGCGCCTCTGCTTCATCATTCGGATTCTATCGGCCTCGTGGTGCGGCGGTCAAGCGCGGTTTGGCCGGTCCGGCGCCAGCTTGACACTCGACTCCGGGGAATCGTAAGCTCTTTCAAAGCGCATTCACCAATGAGGCAGCCAGGAGGCTCCGAGGCCATGATCCGCGAATACCGAGAACGACTCACCACGTTCATCGACACGCTCGAGCGATCGCATATCTCGCCGGCCCGCTGGTTGCTCGCGCTGTCCGCCATCATCGTGCTGCGCCACTTCCTCGAACAGGTCTCGGGACAGCTCCACACGATCCCGTTCCTTGCGTACTTCCTGCACTACCCACTGGCCTACCTGGCCCCGATGCTCGCTCTGTCCGTCGTGCTCGCGGTCATGGCGCACGAACGCGTCGAGCGGGTCACGAAACTGATGCTCTTCGCGTGGCTCCTGACCCTCCTGCCGCCGGTGCTCGATCTGATGCTCTCGAGCGGCCACAGCGACGCGAAGCTCATCGGCTATCTGCTTGCCGACGGACCGGAGCTCGGGCGAGCGTTCATCAATCTCCTCAATCCGGCCTATGGCATGCTCGAGGGCACGACGACCGGCATCCGGCTCGAGGCGGGCGTCGGCTGCGTGCTGGCCGCCGTCTACGTTCACGTCAAGACTCGAAACGCATGGCGAGCGCTCCTGACGCTGCCCGTCGTCTACGTCACGATGTTCTTCTTCTTCTCGCTCCCGTCTCTGACTTATCTCGTGTCACGCTGGGCCGTCTCGCTCGGCCTCGACGCGGGCGCGGCCCTCCCCATGGGACTCAACCGCCCCGAAGAGCTTTTCATGACGCAGGCGAGCGTGTACCGCGCGTTCACGGACGCCACACCCGGGATGCTGCTCCACCTCTCGACAGCCATCGTCGACCTCTTCGTGCTCATCCCTGTGCTCAAGGCCTGGTACTGGCTGCATGACAGGGAGGGCTTCCGATCGGTCTATCGCCGGATCGACATTCCGACGACGGGACTGCATCTCGTCGCCACGATCGCCGGCATCGTGCTCGGCGCCCGCCTTCTTCTCGGTTCGGGGGGACTCGTGTCCGTGGCGCATCCCTTCGACGCTCTCGCGCTTGTCGCGCTCATTGTCGCCTCGATGCTCACGGCTCAGACCGCGTCGTGGATGCGGCGGTGGTCTGCTCGAGAGGAAGCGGGGTCCGTCACCGACGGCGCGGTCCCGGATCGCGTCGGCTGGACGCAGCTGGCGCTCGCCCTTCTTCTCGCCGCCTCCGTCAGCCACGTGGCGCTGACCTACGTTCTGGCGACGCTCGCCGTCTACGCGCTCTACTACGCGCCGCCCTTCGAACTCAGACGCTTCACGCCCCTGGCGGGTCTCCTGATCGGCGCCATCGTCCTCTTCTCGGTCGGTCTCGGCTTCTCGGCCTACGCGGGGACGCGCGCCGCCATCTGGCTGCCGCGGAGCATCGTCACGCTCGCCGTCCTCGGACCTGCTCTCGCGTTCGTCGCTCGCGACGTCTGGGACCGCCGCGCGGCGGATGTGCCGTGGTCCCTCTCCCTTGTCAGGGTCGCCCGGGAGCCCGTCGTCCGCGCCGTCGCCGGCGGCGGTGTGCTGCTCGCCTCGCTCCTGCCGGCCGTCGTGCTTCGGGAGCCCGCTTACGCGGTCCCCGGCGCGGTCGTCGGCATCGTCGGCCTCGTCGCGCTACTCAGACTGCGCCCCGCCAGGATCCCAGGCGCTGTCGGCGGGCTCGGACTCGTTCTGCTCGTCGCGCTGCTCGCCATGGGCCTCCCGCTCACCCCCGTGCTGGTGAGCGACCTGACCTCCACGAGCTTCGCGCAGACATCCCGCCGCTCCTCATCATACTCCCTCGTCGACAAGTCGGCGGCGAGCGAGCAGCAGCGGCTGGTCAACGACGGACTCCTGATGATGAACCCGCGCGACCCGGCCGTCGAGCCCGACCTCGAGGGCGCGATCCTCAACTTCCGCCGGGCGATCGAACTCGAACCCGATTACGTCCACGCATACATCAGCCTCGGATCGGCCCAGCTGAGGGCCATGGACATCGAGGGAGCCGAACGCTCCTTCCGCCGCGCGATCGAGCTTGAGGGTGAGAACGCGCTCGCCCTCGTCGGGCTCGCGCAGACCTACATGCTCTTCGACCAGGTGGACGAGGCGATCCGGTACGCCGAGAGGGCGCTCGAGATCGACCCGCAGAGCGTGGACGCTGCCTACACGCTGGCGCTCATCTACCAGAGCAGTGGCGACGTCGAGAAGGAGGTCGACGCGCTCATCCGGACGGCCCAGATCGAGCCGCGACACGGGCAGGCGCTCTCCCGGCTCGCCGACATCTATCTCGAGAACGAACGGTACGAGCAGGCCGTGCAGGCGCTGCGTGCCGCGCAGGCCGGGGCAATGCGCGTCCAGCACATCCACACGCGCCTCGCCGGAGCCTACTACGCCATGGGCGACCTGGACGCTGCGGAGACGGAACTCAGACGAGAAGTGGAGGTCAGTCCGAGAAGCGCCTCCGCGCAGGCGTCACTCGCCCGGCTTCTCGCGGAGCGTGGTCAGATGGATGAGGCGCGGACGAGGCTTCGTCGCGCCATCGAACTGGCGCAGGACCAGCAGCTCAAGCTGCTCCTCGAGCAGGAGCTGGAGCGCATCGGCGGGTAGGGGGCCACGGCGGAGCTAGGACCGCCCCTTCCGGCCCCCTCCGATCCCGGAGAGGCTGCCGTCGTCGGGGCGGTAGACCTTCACGTCGCATTCGGCGTTGCGCTCGAGACGCTTCACGTCCGAGCCGATGACCAGCCTTGAGAGGGCCGGCCGCTCCTGCCGCGCCACGAAGATCTCCTCCGGCGCAAGCCTCTCGGCCGCCGCGAGCGAGACCCGGAGGAACTCGCCCTCCACGATCTCGGTTGTGGTCTCGATGCCGCGCTCGGACGCGATGAGCTCGATCTGCTCGATTTCCTCGTTCGCTCGCCGTCTGTACTCCTCACGGACCGCATCCAGGAAGCGCTCGCTCGGAGCATCTCCGACGAAGGCGTCGTTGCGCATCCGGTCGTGGAGCGCGTCGGACAGGGTCGAGTCGAGCACGTACACGATGGCGAGCTGACGCCCCGCGCGTTCGGCCGAGGACAGCGCCCGTTCGACGCACGTCGTCGAGACGCGTGAAGGCGACAGGATCAGAAGCGTACGCTGCAAGCACTCACCTCCAGGCCACAGGGCACGACACGATCAGGGAGCGAGCCCCAGTGCCGGCCAGTAGAACAGCACGGCCGCGGCGAAGACGGCGATCGCGATGATCTTGAGGATCGCGCCGACCCCGACGGCGTGCTTGATGCGGAAGTAACCGGCCGAGTACGCGATCGCGTTCGGGGGCGAGCCCATCGGAAGCCCGAACGCGAGTCCCGCCGGCACGGCGACCGCGTAGACGACGAGAACCGGTGGAATGCCTGCTCCCTCGGCCACCCCGAAGCAGATCGGAAGGAGCAGGGCGACGGTCGCGACGTTGCTGATCGCCTCCGTGAGGAACGTCGCCACGATGGCGAACACCATCAGCATCCAGAAGGGCGGAAGCGTCCCGACGCGGGCCATTCCCACGTCGGCGATCCAGAGGGCCGCGCCCGTCTCGTGGAGCGCCGCCGCGATCGCGATGGCCCCCCCGTACATCAGAATGACGCCCCAGTTGACGTACTCCTCGACGCTCTGCCAGTCGATGAGGTCGAGCGCGAACATCGCGACGGCCGCGAGGAGCGAGATCGACGCCATATCGAAACCCCGACCGGCGACGACCCACGCGACGATCGTGAGAACCACAATGGCAGCGATGCCCTTCTCCCGGATGCTCATCGGTCCGAGCGCCGCGGTCTTCTCGCTCAGCACGTCCGACGCCCGCGTGACGTCGGTCACATCCGCCGGGAAGAATCGGGTCAGAAGCACGAAGACGCACGCCAGCAGGATGATGGACAGCGGCGCCACGGCCACCATCCAGTCGAGGAAGCCGATGGTCACGTCGTAGTGATCCCTGAGGATCCCGAGCGCCAGCGGGTTCCGCGCGCCGCCGAGGAAGGTCGCCACGCCGCCCACGACCGCGCCCCATGCGAGCGCGAGGAAGAGCGCGCGGCCGTAGCGGCTTCGTCCCGGCTCCAGCTCGAGCGCCCTCGCGATCTCGAGCACGATCGGGAACATGAGCGCGGCGACGACGTGCTCGGGCATCCAGAAAGCCAGAAAACCGCCCGCGCAGATGACGCCAGCCAGAAGCGACCTCGGACCCGAATCGAAGCGTCTGAGGAACGCGAGGGCGAGCCTGGTCGAGAGGCCCGACTTCATCATCGCGGCGGCCATGATGAAAGCGCCGAGGATGAAGAAGACGGCCGAGCTTCCGAAGAGCGCGAACGAGCGGGCCGCCGGGATGACGCGGAAGGTCGGCAACAGCACGATGGCCAGGATGCTCGTGACCGAGAGAGGCAGCGCGCCCGTCACCCACAGAACGAAACAGAGCGCGAAGATGGCCAGCGCGCCCTTCGCCTCGGGCGAGAGCCCCGGAGGCGCCGGCGACAGGAGTATCGCCGTGCAGAGGAGGATGCCCACGATGAGGCCGGTCAGCCTCCAGCGTCTCAATCTTGCCCCCGGTTCAGATGCGGGACCCGCGCTGGGGCCCGTGCAGGTCGGCCAGGCACGCGTGTGCGGGCGATTCTGCATCGGTCCCGGACGGCTGTCAAGGCGCAACGCCGAGCCCGGTGCGCCGGACGCGACGTCGGGGCGGCCATTCGGCCGCCCCGACGTCCATCAATATGCATCTCTGGCGCCTCGCTCGCAGGGAAGCGCTCTACTTCAGAAGCACCATCTTCGCCGACGCCTCCGTCCCCGCTGCGATGATGCGGGAGAAGTAGACGCCCGCCGCCACCTCACGGCCTTCGGCGTCTCTTCCGTCCCAGATGACATCATGGCGCCCCGCGTCGCGCGGTTCGCCGTCGACGAGCGTTCTCACGAGCCGCCCGGTGGCGTCGTAGACGCGCACGTCGGCCTCGCCGGCCGCCGGCATCCGGAAGCTCACGCTCGTCCGTGGGTTGAACGGGTTCGGGAAGTTCGCGATGGCCACGCCGCGGACGACGACGTCGTCCACGCCCGTCTCCTCCCCATCGATCGCGATCAGCACGTCGTCGACGTACCAGCCGTCGCGCTCGATGTACCCGTCGGAGTCAAGGAGGAAGCGAACCTTGAACTGCGAGGTTCCGATGTAGCTCTCGAGGTCGATAGTCTCCTGCACCCAGGATGACTGCAGTCCGTCGTAGGTCCTGACGGTGCTCCAGCTCGACCCGCCGTTCGTGCTCACCTGCACGTAGCAGTAGTCGTAGTTCGACTCCGTATCGTAGCGGTGCCAGAACGACAGCTCGCCGCCTTCGGCTGAGCTCAGATCGATGGAACTGGCGAGTGTCATGGTCTCGTAGTCGTTGCTGCCGTAGTCGCCGCCCGGGCTGTCCGTCATGCAGGTGGTCGGGCTGTACGACGTGCTCGTCGTCGTGCCCCAGCTCCCCGTCCACTGCGCGAGTCCGGACTCGATGTCGTCGAAGAAGTCGGGCGAGGCGAGCACGAAGTCGACGCTGGCGATCGTTCCGTCCGACACCCCCACGTCGAGCTCATCCGAGGACGAGTAGCCGCTCAGCGACGCCCTCAGGTCGTAGGTGCCGACCGGGATGTAGTTGATCTCGTAGTAGCCCGTCTCGTCGGTCTCATCGGAGAAGCCGGACTCGTCCGTCAACTCGACGAGAGCTCCCTCGAGAGGCGACATCGCCTCGTCGCGGACGAAGCCCGCGATCGTTCCGCGGGGCGGCGGCTCCATCGCGAAGTTCACGACGACGAACGTATCGAGACCGGCGGAGACGTTGTAGACCGTCTGCGTCGGATAGTTGTCGGCGGAGCAGACAACCGTGTAGGTGCCGCTCTCGAGCATCCTGTGATAGTCACCGACGTCGGGGTCCGTATAGATGTCCTTGCCGATCTCGGGGATGCTGATCGTGGCGTCGATCGGATCTCCGGTCTCCGCGTCGATCACGAGTCCGCGGATGCCGCGGCCCGACATGCGGGCCTGGTACAGCATGGCGGGGATGTTGTCATCGACGATGCCGTCGATCGACGATGCGGGCGGGTCCTTCGATACCGAAACCTCGATGGTCGTCGAGATCTCGCCGCGAGTCTCGTAGCACCAGTCCTGGGTCGTGCCGATGGCCTGATACCAGTCGTAGCCGTTGGTCACCGGAAGCCCGCTCCGACTGCCGTACCCGTTCGAGATCGTGATGAGCATCGGCTCGTCGGGCGTCGGTGCCGACGTGTAGTCCCAGAGGTAGTTCACGTAGACGGCGCCCGAGTGGAACATGAGCGAGGTCACGGGGCGCTTGTCGAGGTCGTATGCGCGATGCGCCTGCGACTCCGGCTCGGAGAACGCGGAGCCCGCGTTCTGACCGTTCGGGCAGAGGTAGTTCCGGTTGAGGTCCGTGCCGTTCCCGTTGTAGCGCGAGCCGTTCTCGTAGCCGTCCGGATTGATCATCGGGATGATCGTGATCTCGCGCTCGTCGACGAGCCACGTGACCTCGGGATCGGTCCCGTAGTTCTCGAGCAGATGCTCTATCATGTAGTAGTTGACGGCCACGCCGATCGTCTCATCGCCGTGGTGTCCGCCGACCCACTGCACCTCGGGCTCGAATTCCTCAACGGTCGGGTTGTCTGAGATGATCATGGCCCACAGCTCGCGCCCATAGACGCTCGTCCCGATCGACTCGAGCCTGCAGATGCTCGAATACGTCGTCGCCCAGGCCTGGAGATCGGCGGTGAGCTCGGCGTACGTGACGTACTCGCCGCGGTCGGGGAGCTTCAGCGATGCCACCGCGTCGATCATGTTCTCCACGATGACGCGCGGGCGATATCCGTTGGCCCAGAGCGTCTCGATCTCCGATGGGATCGCGGCGATCTGCGCCCTGCCGTCGGCGACCGACATGATGTCCATGTTGAGTTCGTTCAGGCGGTGAATGTCCGCCCTGGAGTAGATGTCCACCTCGACGACGGCCGCGTCGTCTCGCGGATATCCGGCGGCGATTCCGGTGAGCGTCAGCAGGATGACGAGGACGCCTGCCAGCGCGAGCGCAGCGACCCTCATGTGTGCTCTCCTTTCCACTGCTCTACGCGCGGGCAGGTGGCCGGCACGCCGGCCACCCGCCCCCACGAGTGTACTGGTGCCTCCCTCCGACAGGCGGAGTCAGGCTCTCGTTTCACAACACGCTACTTCAGAAGCGCCATCTTGATGACGTCCGTCTCCTCCGCGGTCGACAGCCTCGCGAAGTAGATGCCGGTGGCGACACCGCGACCGGAGTCATCCCGACCGTTCCAGACCACGCTGTGCGGCCCGGCCTCGATCTCACCGTCCACGAGCCTACGAACGACCTGCCCGTTGACGTTGTAGACAGCGAGCTCTACCGGCCCGGCGTTCGCCGGAACGGTGAACTGGATGCTCGTCATCGGGTTGAACGGGTTCGGCGTGTTCTGCCGGATTCCGAGCTTCGCGAAGTCGGCGTCCGGCTCGTCGACACCCGTCTCGTCGAAGTCGAACCACTGCATGATGCGGGACGCCAGCGTCCGCTGGTTGTTCGGGTCCGGATCGTCGACCTTGATGTCCTCGAACGGGAACGCGAGGAAGACGATCTTGTGCCCGTTCTCCGAGACCTTGAGCGCCTTGTCCCCGCTGCCGGCCGTGAAGATCACGTCGGACGTCGTCACGAACGAGTCGCTCTCGCTGTACGGAATCGGGCCGCTCAGCAGACTGAGCGACATGCCGTCGGAGATCATGTCGGCGGCGGCACCCGTCATGACGAACCCGGATGTGTCGTCCGTCCACGAGCTGATGTTCAGGTAGTCGGTGATGAACGTGTTGGTGCTCCCGCGGCTCGACAGGTAGTTCATGCTCAGAAGCGCGAGGTTCCCGCCGCCGTCGAGGTAGTCCATCATCGCGGACTCCTCGTTCGCCGTGATCGTCAGCGCGTCGCGGCTCGCCGTCGACCAGAAGACAGCGTAGTAGCCCGCGAGCTTCGCCGCGTCGGGCGGTCCGTCCGTGTAGGGGCTCAGCGTGTACGGGACGTACCCGTTGTCCGTCAGAGCATCCTGGATGTACGTCTCGTACATCATCGGACCGTCGTCGTCGACGATGAGGATGGCCGGCGTCTCGCAGAAGGCGACGAAGTCATCGCCGTACTCGACACCGTTCGCGGTGCTCGTCGCGGAGAACGAGAGCACACCCTTGTCCACCAACGTCCCGTTGTAGTCGGTGATGTGCACGTACAGCGTCTCCGTCTCGCCGGCCGCTATCGAAATGTCGGTCGGACCGAGGTAGCAGATGCCGTCGGTCGTGCAGTAGTTGGCGACCCAGTTGTAGGGATCGCCCGGGAAGTCGGTGGTGAAGTCGAACGTGTAGGTGTCGTCGGCCGTTCCCGTGTTCGTGCAGAGCACCGTGTACTCGGCCTCGCCGAAGAACTCGATCTCCTCGGCGTACTTGTCGGCCATCATCCCGAACGAGTACGGATCGGGCATCAGGGCCGCGTTCACGACCTGGCGCGGCGACTGGTCCTCGATGAAGACGGCCACGTGCATCTTGAGCGGGTCGTTCGTCGAGTTCGTGACGCCGCTGAAGGTCTTGACGAACTCCACCGAATCGCCGGCCGCGTTGAGCGTCGTCACCGTCTCCTGCATCAGCATGTCGCGAACCGTGTACGGATACGGATCGCTCACGTCCTCGTAGACGACGAACTGCGCCACGAGGTCGCCGAGGCCGACCGTGTCCGTCGCCTTGAACTTGGCGTTGATCGTGCCGCCCACGCTGCCGCGGCTCTCGGTGTTGATCGTCCCGGAGACGTCGATCTCGATGGGACTCGCGACGGCGAGCCTCGAGGCGACGATCGGACCGAACGTGTCCCCGACGGTCGTGCCCGCGCCGATGACCTCCTGCACACAGTCGAACTCGGTGTGCGGGATGCCGCCCACGCTGTGGTACGACGCGCGCTGGTACGTGTCACCGTTCGCGTAGATGTCGCTCACGTGGTAGTAGAGCACCACAAGCCGGTCGCCGTACGGACCGTACGTCACGCCGCTGCTCGTGTGGGTGTAGCCGTTCAGCTGAAGGTCCACCAACGCCGCACGGGCGTTCGGGCAGTAGCCTCAGCCGGTCGAACCGAAGAGCTCCGCGAGAACGGCCCTCTCGGAGGCGAACGCGGAGACGGCGGACGTCAGGAACAACGCCGCCAACAGGGCGATGGTCGCCGTACGCTTCATCATGCTGCGCTCCTTTCGCGGCGAAGCCGCTCTTGCTTCAGGATCCTTTCGCCGCGACCTGTGGCGACAGTGTTCCTGCTCTCGTGCTGTCGTTTCTGCCTCTGTCGTCCTTGCTTGCGCTTCGTACCTACTGCCCGTCCGCGGACGCGAGTCGCACGGACTGCAGGACCTCCAGCGTGTCGTCGTCCTGCACGAACGCGACCGCGTCGAGGTTGGCCACGTTCCACGCGGGATCGAGCTCCACGTCATGGACGACCTCGACGGAATCGCCGACCGCGGAGAGCGTGAAGGGCTCGTCACCGAGGATGTCGCGCACGACGAACGGGAACGCGTGGTGCGCGAAGCTGACGCCGTCCTCCAGCACGAGCGTCCTGAGAACATAGTCCCCCTGTGGCAGCGCGTCCTCGACCCGCACACTCACCGTCAGCGAACCCCGCGCGCTCAGATCGCCCGTCAGTTCCATCGTCAGCGGAGAGCCCACGGGCTGCCTCAGGCCGATCTCGAAGTCGTAGTCCGCCTCCGCGGACGGCGCCGAGTCGGCACCGATGATGAGCCTGAGGCCGTCGAAGATCGCGCAAGGATGCCCGATGGGCTGCGAGAACCCGAGCGCCTCCTGGTACCAGACCTGCCGGTCCGCCGTCTCCGTCGTGCCGACCGGCGGGAGTGAGTGGTAGGCCACGACGCAGAGCCGGTCGCGCCCGTACTCGTCCATCAGGTTCTCGAGCGCCTCCTCGCCGTTCGGGCAGTTGACGCAGGCGAAGTCCGTCAGGAACTCGACGAGAATGTTCCTCTCGACGAGCCCTCCCCCGGCGCCCGCGGTGAACGAACACGTCGCCGGAGTGCCCGTGTCGCCCTCGTCGTCGACCGCCGAGACGGAGAATACGTGATCGCCCTCGATGACGCTCTCGATCAGCAGCGTGTCCGCGGCGGTCGACCCGCCGGCGGTGTCGTCGTACGTCCACTCGTAGCTCACGACGGCGCCGTCGGCGTCCGCGCCGCTCCATCGGATCACCACATCGTCTCCGGCCAGCACGTCACCCGCTCCCGGGCAATCGGTGATGGTCACGGTCGGCGGGAAGTTGACCGCCACGGGATCCTCAAACCAGTCACACCCTCCCTGGGCCGCAAGCCAGACGACCAGGAGGGCGGCCCCGAGCAATGCGCGTCCGGCGAACCGGCTGCTGCTCGTGCTGTGCGTTCCGTTTCTCACGAAACCGTCCTCCTAGAAGTAGGTCGTCAACCTGACTCTGGCGCCCTCGAACTCCGGCTCGATGCGGCAGACCCCGCCCGAGCACGTGAGGCCGCCGCGCTCGCTCCCGAAGGAAACGCCGAGCTCGAGATCGTCGGCCAGGATGCTCTTGATCTCGAACATCGCCCAGACTCCTCGGTCCTCGCTCTCATCGTCCGTCGTCTCGACGACCGAAGCGAAGGTGATCCCGCTCTGGGTGTAGAGCGTCAGGGAGACCAGGTAGTCCATGGAGGCCTCCTCGACGATGTCGACCGTCTCGCCCGCCTGCAGCTGGAGTTCCAGAGGCTGCCCGGACGGAAGCGGGACGATGAACTCGACGCCGCCGGTCCTGTGCTCGATGTGCGACCCGAGTTCGTACTCGCGCGACCATGCGGCTCCCGCGGAGATCGACGTCTCGCCGAGCCACGCGTCCGCCTGCGCGAACATCTCCCAGTGCAGAAGGTCCGCGTCGTGGTTGCGAGCCTCCGACGCGCCACCGAGCACGGTCACGCTCTCCCCGAGCGGCACCGCTGCCTCGACCAGGAATCCGCGCTCGTCGTCCAGCTCCGGCTCGTAGGTCGTCCGGTTCATGAGCGTCCACAGATGCTCACGCACGCACGTCGGGGGGTTCACGAGGAAGTGGTCGAACCGCTCGTAGTCCTTGTACTCCCCGAAGAGCGTCACCCAGGGAAGACTGACGGTCGCCGCCGCATAGGCGGCATGCCCCTCGACGTCATCGACCTCGAGCTCGCCGTCGTCCGCCTGACGCCCCGCGTACTCGGCCGCCAGGGAGACCGGACCGAGCCACGCCGTCAGCTCGCTGCCGAGCAGAAGGTCCGACGACCTCCCCAGGTCGCCCTGGACCACGGGGTCGTCGTCCAGCTTGACCGACGAACGCTCCACGATCGTGCCCGCCAGCGCGAGCCAGTCGGAGACCGAACGGGACGCCCGCACCGCGCGAACGGTGTGTCGTCGGTACCGTGTCTCGGTCAGCGGCTCGTCCACGGTGCCCGCGAGCGCGGTGACGTCCGCGCCCGTGAAGGAGTACTCGCCGAGCAGACCGTCGAGCATGCTGTCGTACTCGAGTTCCACGTCCTCGAAACTTCTGAGCGTGAGCCCCCGACCGAACGTGGCCAGGAAGTGACCGGCTCGCAGGTGGAGCGAACCGCGCTCGAGCGCCGCATAGCGGTGCTTGATCTCGGCCAGCGGGACGTCGATGTCCGCCGGGTTGTAACCGGGCGAGGAGAGCTGGTAGGCCCGGTAGACGGCTCCGACGGTCACGGGGCCGAGCCCGGCGTCCACCTCGAGCCGCGCGTCCAGCGCCGACTCCTCCACGCCGGTGTCGTACAGGTACTCGCCGGTCACAGTGCCGTTGACCCAGATGCCGTCGTCGGCGAGCCCCGTCGTCGGCAGGGCGGCAACGAGCGTCAAGAGCCCGAGCGCCGCGGTGTACCGTCTACTCAACGGGCGCCTCCTCGATCGCGTCGGGTTGATCGGTCGTCTCCGCGCCGGCAGCCGGGGTCTCGCTCCCCTCCTCGGGGCAATCGCTCGGGATCAGCTGTGCCACGGCCTTGTCGAGCTCCTCGTGGTTCGTCGGCTTGTAGCCCGTCACGGCCCACGCGATCGTCCCGTCCTGCCGGACGAGCACGGTCCGCGGGATGGCGCGAACGTGATACTTGCGCGCGACCGAGTAGCTCGTGTCGAGCAGAACCTCGAACGTGTTGCCCTTCGATGCGATCAGCGGCCCCACCTTGGACACCGACCGGGGTCCGTCCACCGAGACCGCGAGGACGGTCAATCCGCAGTCTTTGTACTTGTCAAAGATCTCCTGGAGGTCCGGGAACGCCTTGATGCACGGCTTGCACGACGTCGACCAGAAGTCGACGATCACCGGACCATCCTCAAGAAGCTCAACGAGAGAAACGTCCTCGCCCTCGAGGTTCGGGAGCGTGAACACGGGCGCCTTCGCCTCGGCGCCAAACAGCATAGTCGTCCCCGTCAACACGAGGACGGCGACGCACACGAGCGCGTAGCCGGTTCGTCTCCTGCCGGTCATGAGTCCCCCATGTATTGGCCTAACTTATTATACCACCAGCGATACCAATGGTCAAGACGTTATCCGGGCGCCTCTCATCCGCGTACGCTCCACGGGGAGATGACGCCCGCCACCCGCCCAACCTACAGGCACCCCCGACCTGCGCCCGCTTCGATGCGGGCGACAGCCGGGGGGATTCGGGCCTTCACGCCGGGCAGGCCCCGCCGCATCCGCTCTGCTGCGCGGACGCCGCGGCTCGGCCGGCCGGCTAGCCGACGAGCGCTCCGGCTCCGACGCCCTGCGCACGCGCCGGACGGGGCTCGACTCCAAGGCGACCCAGGATCTGCTCGAGAACGCTCTCTATCGCGGATTCGTCGTGCACGAGGTTGAGCGCGTCGGTCTCGAGCGTGAGCACGGTCGATTCGCGGGCGGCCCGGACGCTCCAGTCCTCGTAGGCCTCGTTCAGCGCCGTGAGGTACGCCGGGTCGATGTCGCGCTCGCAGTCGCGCCCGCGGCACCCGATCCTCGCCAGGAGTGTGTCGACGCGCGCCCGCAGGTAGACGATGAGATCCGGCGTGCGGAGGAACGACGTCATCGCGTCGAACAGGGCGGTGTAGTTCTGATAGTCACGCTCCGGCATGAACCCCTGACGATAGAGCGTCGCGGCGAAGATCTCCTTGTCCTCATAGATCGTCCGGTCCTGGATGCACGGCTCGTCCAGGTCGATCATCGCCCTGTGGATCTCGAAGCGCTTCGAGAGGAAGTAGACCTGGAGATGGAACGACCAGCGGTCCATGTCCGTATAGAAGTCGTCGAGGTAGGGATTGCTGATGACGGGCTCGTAGTACGCGCGCCATCCGAGATGGTTCGCAAGCAGCGTCGTCAGATGCGTCTTCCCGACGCCGATGTTTCCAGCGACCGCCACGAACTGGCCGGGCTTCATGAGCGACTCCGTGCGTCTGCGATTGGCCGCCGGCGGAGGGCGCCGGCTCAGGGCGATGGGAGTATAGGACGGGGGCCAGGCGGTGTCAACGGCAATCGGGGTCGACACGATGTCGACCCCGACCGTCGATCGCGACCGGCTCGTGCCGGCCGCCGCGCGAACGCGCGTGAACGTTGAGGCCATGGAGCGGGCCGGCGCGTACGACCGTGAGGGAACCGCTCAGGCGACGATGTTGACCACAGTGCCGACCTCCACCGCCTCGGCGAGCCGGAGGAGATCCTCGTTGCGCATCCTGATGCACCCCCTGCTGGACTTCCGGCCGACCGAGTCCGGCTCGTCGGTCCCGTGGATTCCGATCCCCTCCCACGGCGGGCAGTCGAGTCTCAGGAAGAGGGGACCGTAGGAGCGCCTTCCCTCGTGCTCCCACTCCGTGGAGTCCTCGATCGAGACGATCGAGAACGTCCCCTCCGGCGTCCTGCAATCCCCCTCGGCCTGCTTGTCGCGCCCGTCGGGATTCGAACCGATGCCGACCGTGAATCTCGTCTTGCCCCGGTCCGTGATGAGCTCGAGCGCGTACTCGGACTTGCGAACAGCGATCTGTGTCGCGCTCATTCGCCTGCTCCCGTCTCCGACCGGTCGGTCCCGGTCCGGTCACCGGTCCCGACATCGTCCTGACTGCTCGACCTGTCCGTCGTCGCGCCCCGCTCCGCGGGGCCGCATGCGCCGCGAAGTCAGGTCGAGACTCCCATTCGCGGGAGGATCACCAGCTGCAGCAGCAGCCAGATGACGACGAACGCGATCGGAAGCGCCAGCTCTCCCAGCCTCATACGGGGTGCTCTCCTCTGCCCGTGCGTCACGACCGGACCCTAGACCTGTTCCTGACCGAGCACGAGCGACTCGATCGTCGCCTTCATCTCCGCGCCGAGTTCCGTCGAGTACCCGACGTGTCTCGCGACGACCCGACCGTCACGACCGATGATCACCGTCGTGGGGATGCTCGACGCCTGGTAGGCCCTGGCGACCTCGGTCGTCCCCACGAGGATCGTGTAGTCGACGCCGTAGTCCTTCACGAACGGCGCCAGAACACGCGGTCCGCCCTGATCGAGGCCGATACCGACGATCTCAAGCCCCTGGTCGCCGAACTCCTCATCGAGCGAGACGAGGAAGGGGATCTCGGCCTTGCAGGGAGGACACCACGTCGCCCACAGATCGACGACGACCACCTTGCCTGCGAAGTCGCTCAGCGAAACCGTGTTGCCGTCGAGATCCTCGAGCGTGAACCCGGGCGCGACGTCGCCGACGCCGACACCGGTCTCGTCGGTCATGGTCGTCGTCCCGGACGGCCGCTCCTCCGCCGCGGGGGTCTCATCCGTTGCCGTCTCGCCGCAGCCCATTCCGAGCGTCGCCGCGAGGATCGAGGCGGTGGCGATGACCAGCGCTGTTCTCAGCTTCATGGCACACTCCTTCTTGAGTACGTGGTTCGGTCGGGCCGCGCTGGTCGTCGCGAGCGCGGCGATCTCGCCGGCCGCGGCGGGAGCGCATCCCGCCTACCCCAGGTGCTGGTCGATGCGTTCCTGGATGCTCTGCTTCGATGCGGCGCCGACGATCATGTCGATCTGCTCCCCTCCCTTGAAGAACAGAAGCGCCGGGATGCCACGAATGCCGTACTCCTGTGCGAGCGCCGGGTTCTCATCGACGTTCACCTTGGCCACCTTCATCTTCCCGGCATTGTCGGTCGCCAGCTCCTCGACGACGGGCCCGACGATGCGGCACGGCGCACACCATGGCGCCCAGAAGTCCACGAGCACGAGTCCTCCGTCACCGGTGACCTCGGTCTTGAAGTTGTCGACCGTCGCTGTGATCACGCCGTCTGCTGCCATGGTCCTCTCTCCTTGCTGTCCCGCGTCTCCGCGGATTTGGGTACTTCGAGCGATCCCGTTCGTCGCCTGTGAATCTTGAGCCTCGTTCCCCCAATCGCCTGCCTCCGTCGTCGAGCTCACGTGACCGGGGCGATCAACGCGCTTCATCTACGATGCGACGCGCTCGACGACGGTTCGCCGGACGCGCCTTCGCTCCTCCGCAGCACCAGCTCGAGCACCTCCGATGCCGCCGTGTCCGCGAGTCGATAGCAGACCTGGTGGCCCTTCCGCTCCGACCGGAGCAGCCCGGCGTAGCGGAGTCGCTGGAGGTGCTGGGAGACCGACGGCTGCGGCACGCCCAGAAGCTCCTCCATGCGGCTCACACAGAGCTCCCCGTCCGTGAGCAGGGCGACGATGCGCAGCCTCGTCGGATGAGAAAGGGCCTTGAGGATCTCTGCGGCCCTGCGATACCCGGCCTCGGTCGAGACGCTCCTGTGCGAAGACATCGATCAGTCCCCTTGTGGCTATATATGCAAATGTTCTAATAATATATAATCCACATACAAGCGATGTCAAGCACGAAATCGCGAAGCCCCCCGGCCGCGAAGGCCGAGGGGCTCGGAGCATCCAGTTGTCGTGTGCGAGCGGCCGCGAACCTCTCTATTCGACCGTGAAGTCGAGCCTGTGAAGCAGGAAACCCCCATCATCGACGATGTCGACGTGCCACTCGCCCTGCCACTCGTCGAGAACCTGCTTGCGACTCCACGTCCGCCAGCTTGGGCCGCGAACCTCGAGGCCGACGCGTCCCATCTCACGGTCCCCCCAGTACCAGACATGCCAGATGCTGTCCGGCTCCGCTGGTCCGGCGATCTCGCTGAAACAGCACAGGCGGCTCACGCCGTCCTCCTTAGGAAGGAAGCTGCGACCCGCCTCGGTCGGCTCGCTCTCCTCGATGCCCCTGCAGATGTAGGCGCGTACGACCCTGAGACCGCTCGGAGACGTCCTGCGGATCTCTTGGCCCGGCTCGGCGGCCGCCGGATCCTCCTCAGTCTCAGACGGCTCCGGTGACTCGTCCGCCCCGCTCCGTTCGGCGTCCGTCATCACCACGTCGGAGGCAGGGCCAACCGCAACCGCGTCCACGGTATCGGGAGACCCGACCTCAACGAGAGCCGGCTCCCCACGCCGGAGGCTGTCGGTCGAGCTCGGGCCGCTCCCCGTATCCATCCGTCCAGCCTGCGGCGCCGCGTCGCCACGGGCCGAGGATGCGGCCCCCTCTCGAGGAGGCTCGTCCGCGGTGCAGCCGCTGAGAATCAGCAGGACCGCGCAGCCGAACCACGCTGCGCGCCGCATCGAGAACGGCGACGTCCTGGCCATGTGGTTCCCCCATTTCGAAGGCGCGTCGACCGCGCATTCGTTCGTGATCGGACGCCCGGGGCTGCGAAGGTGGGAGCTCGAGGATCGCAGGCCCCGCCGGAGAACACGATGCGCGGCGCACTGCTCAAGCTCCTTGAGCCTATTCCCGACGCGCGGGTCTGTCAAGCGCCTCGCTGCTCCCCATCTCGGCGCCCTCCCCGGCCGCTGCCAGCTCCGCTCCGTGCGGCCCGGCCTCGCCCGAGCCCGCCCCCTCGAGCCGCATGAGCCGCCGCTCGAGCGCCAGGAGCTGACGAAGCACCGGATCCGGGATGTCACCATGCGCGAGCGGGGCGTCAACGACACGCCGGCCCGACTCGCGCACGACCCTGCCCGGCACGCCGACGACGGTGCAGTCGTCGGGGACCGAGCGTACGACGACAGAGCCGGCGCCGATGCGGACGTCGTTCCCGATCGTGATGCTGCCGAGAACGCGTGCGCCCGCTCCAACGACGACGTCATCGCCGATCGTCGGATGGCGCCTCCCCGTCTCCTTCCCCGCCCCGCCAAGCGTTACACCCTGATAGAGCGTCACGTTGTCGCCGATGACCGTCGTCTCGCCGATCACGACCCCCATGCCATGGTCGATGAAGAACCCCCGGCCGATCACCGCGCCGGGGTGGATCTCCACGCCCGTGACGAAGCGGGAGAACTGGGAGAGCATCCGGGGCAGAACGGGAACCCTGGCGCGCCACAGAGCATGCGCCACCCGGTGGAGCACGACGGCGTGGACGCCCGGGTAAGTCAGGAGCACCTCAAGCGCTCCGCTCCATCCCCGCGCCGCCGGGTCGCGCGCCAGCGCAGCTCTGACGAGGTCCAGCATGCATCCTCCCTGCCCCGAGGCGTTCAACTCGGCCCGGCTGAGCGTTCCTTCAGGGCACACCTTCAGACTATGCCCGCCGAGACCGCAGCACGTACTCACCGGAACGGGCAAGTCCCGTGCCAGCAGGACGATGGACCCGCTTGACAGCCGGCGGTCTTCCCGCTATAGTACGCTTCGTTCCGGGGCGGCCTCGCCAGAGGCCGTCTTCTTCGACAGGCCGGGGAGTTGAGGGGCCCGACTCTCTTGACGAAAGCAGACTGATGAGCGACACGAGAGTGCGATTCGCACCGAGCCCGACGGGATATCTCCATCTTGGGGGCGCCAGGACGGCCCTCTTCAACTGGCTGCTGGCACGCTCACAGGGTGGGCGCTACATCCTCAGGATCGAGGATACGGATCGGGAACGCTCGACCGAGGAGTTCCTCCAGGCCATTCTCGAAGACCACCGCTGGCTCGGACTGCTCTGGGACGAGGGTCCGGAGGTCGGCGGGGACGCCGGCCCCTACTTCCAGTCTGAGCGCAGCGGCACGTACGCGCCGCTGCTTCGGAAGCTTCTCGAAGAGGGCCACGCCTACCGCTGCTACTGCACGCCGGAGGAGCTCGAATCGCGACGTGCGGCTTCCGCGGACGGCGGCCGCGAGTGGCGCTACGACAGGCGCTGCCTCAAACTGAGCGATGCGGAACGCGACTCGCTCGACCGTGAGGGACGCCCGTCCGTCGTGCGCTTCCGCGTACCTGAGGGATCCACGCGTTTCGACGACATGGTCCTCGGCCCCATCGAGGTGGAGCATTCGGAGCTCGACGATCTCGTCCTCGCACGCTCGGACGGGACGCCCACCTACAATTTCGTGGTGGTCGTTGACGACCTTCTCATGGGTGTGACGCACGTCGTCCGAGGAAGCGACCATGTCTCGAACACTCCCAAGCAGATGCTCATCGCGAGGGCACTCGGAGAGGAACCGCCCGTCTTCGGGCATCTGCCGCTCGTTCTGGGACCCGACAAGCAGGTCCTCTCGAAGCGCCGCGGGGCGCTCGCGATCGGTGAGTACCGCAGGCAAGGATACCTCCCGGAAGCGCTCGTCAACTACATGGCGCTGCTCGGGTGGTCCTTCGATGGCGAGCAGGAGTTCTTCTCGCTGGACGAGCTCGTTCGGCACTTCAACATCTCCAGAGTGAGCGGCAAGGCGGCCGCGTTCGACCCGGAGAAGCTGCTCTGGATGAACGCCCAGTGGATCAAGCGTCTGCGCGTTCCCGAGCGGGCAGACCGGATGCTCCCGTTCCTCCGCGAGGCGGGACTGGTCGGCGACGAGATGGACGACGAGGAGCGGGCGCGCCTCGAGGCGGTCGTCGAGCTCATCGACGACCGCGTGAAGACGCTCTCTGACATCGTCACGCTTGCGGGATTCTTCCTCGCTGACGATATCACCTACGACGAAAAGGCGGTCTCCAAGGTCTTGACGGAGCCGGAGGCTCTCACTATACTAGATGGTCTGTACGCTCGACTGACCGAGGCGTCGAGTTTCACGCCCGACGCGCTCGAGGAGATCGTGCGAGGCTTCGCGGCCGAGTGCGGACTCAAGGTCGGGAAGGTCGTGCAGCCTGTGCGGGTCGCCGTCACCGGCGGGACCACCAGCCCCGGCATGTTCGAAACGCTGGCTCTTCTGGGACGCGGGGTGGTGCTCGGTCGGATGGCCAGGGCGCGCGAACTCGCTGTCGAGCGGCAGGGAGACGGGGATTGACACGATCATCCAGGGGAGTCGTCTAGTGGCAGGACAGCGGACTCTGGATCCGCCGGCGGAGGTTCGACCCCTCCCTCCCCTACCACATCGCCCATCAGGCGCCATCGTCTAGCGGTTAGGACGCCGGCCTCTCAAGCCGGTAACACGGGTTCGATTCCCGTTGGCGCTACCA
>CAZAQL010000038.1:0-17780 GCA_964487295.1 uncultured bacterium
ATCCAGGGGGAGCCGGGGACCGGCAAGGAGCTCGTCGCCCGGGCGCTCCACTATAACAGCGACCGCCGCGGCGGCCCGTTCGTCGCCGTCAACTGCGCCGCGGTGGCTCCGGAGTCGTTGGAGTACGAGCTCTTCGGACGTGACGCGCAGAGGGCCGGCGACAACTTCCCGGAGCGCGGCCGCGTGGAGACGGCGGCGGAGGGGACCATCTTCTTCGACGAGGTGGACGCGATGAGCCTCGAGACGCAGGCTCACCTGTTCTCGCTCCTCGAGGACGGCAGCTTCGAGCGACCCGGCAGCCGGAAGCGCGTATCGGTGGACGTCAGGGTCGTCGCGGCGACCGGAAGGAGCCTCGTCGCGCTCATGAAGGAGGGCGGGTTCCGCGTCGACCTGTTCTACCGCCTCAAGGTGGTTTCGCTCTTCATGCCGCCGCTTCGGGACCGGTGCGAGGACATCCCGTTTCTCGCGGAGCACTTCCTGCGTCGCGCGGCCTCCAAGATGCATCGCGACATCGACGGGATCTCGCCGGCGGCGATCGAGCTTCTGAAGGAGTACCCGTGGCCCAGGAACGTCCGCGAACTCGAGCAGGCGATCCAGGGCGCCGTGGCGTTCAACCGGACGGGCGTGCTCGTGCCCGACGACTTCGAGGTCCTTCGGGGGGGCCGGGAGACGTGGCCTGTGAGAATGGGTCGTTCCGGTGACCTGCCGCTGGCCGTCCGGGCCGACTTCGAGCGCCGCGTCGCGTCGGGGGAGGAGAGCATTGGAAGGTCGGTCACCGAGCTCGTGGAACGGGAGCTGGCGCTCGCGGCCCTCGATGAGTGCGGGGGCAATCAGGTTCGCGCGTCCCGGCTTCTGGGCATCAGCAGGAATACCTTGAGGAAGCGGCTCTCGGGGGTCGACGAATGAGACGCGTGCGCGCCTTGACGACGGGACTCCTTCTGGCGGCCGGGCTTCTGGTGGCCGTGCTTCTGGCCGCGGGCTGCTCGCACTACGGATTTTCGAGCTCGGGTGGTTCGGACTTCTCCACGATCGCCGTCCCCATCCTCGAGAACGAGACGCTCGAGTACGGCGCGTCCGTCGGGATCACCGATGCGCTCATCGAGCAGTTCACGACCGACAACACCCTCAGAGTCGTCGGCCAGGACGAAGCCGAGTCGATCCTCCGAGGCACCGTCGTCCTGTACGAACGCCCCGTCATGTCGTACGATGCTGGAGGCAATCCGCTCGAGTACAAGGTGCGTGTCGTGGCCCGGCTCGCCTACGAGGACGTCGGACAGGGGTCAACGATCTGGGAGGAGGACGTCGAGGGCTGGGCCGTTTACTCCCCGGGTGAGACCGCCGCGGAGCTCACGACCGAGGAGGAGGCACAGGTCCGGGCCTACGAGAAGCTCGCGGAGGACGTGCTTTCCAAGACGGTTCAGGGCTGGTAACATGACCGCTTGATGCGGTGCGCCCGGACGCGCACAACGAAGCTTCCACCACCGGCCTGTCGAATACTGATGACCTTCTCCGAATTCCAGAGATCACTCGCCTCGGGCGACGTTCCGCCCGTACTGCTCTTCCACGGCGACGAGCCGTATCTCTCGCGTCTCGGCGTCCGGCTGCTCAAGCGGTCCGTGCTGGCGCCGGGCAGCGAGGCGTTCGACTTCGTGAGCCTGAGCGGTCGCGAGGCGAGCGCCGAGGCCATCGTCTCGCAGGCCGGGACGGTCCCCATGATCTCGGAGCGGCGGCTCACGCTCGTCTACGAGTTCGAGGCTCTGAGTCCGTCACAGCGCACGAAGCTCCTCGACTACGTCCGGTCTCCGTACCGGACCGCCTGCCTCGCGCTCGTCAGTTTCGCGAAGCTGGAGGGCAAGAACCGGTTCGAGCAGGGTCTCCTGAAGCACTCGGCCGTCGTCGAGTGCGGAAGCCTGGACGACGCGTCGTTGTCCGCCCTGGCGGGACGGATGGCGCAGGAGCGCGGGCTCAGCGTAGCCGACGACGCGCTCTCGGTGCTTCTGGACTGGACGGGGGGCGAGCTCAGCCGCGTCGACAACGAGCTCGGGAAGCTCGAGTCGTACTGCACGTCCGGGTCCGTGCGCGTCGGCGACATCGAGGCTGTCGTTGGGGCCAGGGCGTCCGGTCTGGCCGACCTGGCGGCCGCCGTCGCCGAGCGCAGGACCGGTGACGCTCTGGCGCTTCTGGCAGAGCTCGTCGACGGCGGGGTATCGCCCGCGCAGCTCGTCTCGCAGCTGTTCGGCTGCTGGACGATGCTGTGGCGGATCCGAACGGGTCGCGGCGGCCGGGGGCCGGCAGCCGGCTCGGCTCGGGTGCTGCTCTCGGGCGTGCCGAATCTGCGTGAGGTGGCTCTCCTCCGCACGTCGCGGGAGTACGCGCGCGGCGTGGATATGTTCTACAGGGCGGATGTCGACATCAGGCGCGGCGTCCCGGCCTCGTCGACGGTGGGACTTCTGCTCCACGGTCTGACGTCGGACTCAGGCTGGGGCCGGCGTGGCCGGGTCTGACCGCGCGACCGGGGCTCCGAAGCGGGTCCGGGACGGGAGGCGTTCGCCGGCGCGTCCGAGCGAGGCGCACCCGGCTCTCAGCCAGGTGGCCGACGCGCTCGAGCGGCACTACGGCCGGCCCGGTTTGGAGCCTCGCGGGGATCTCGTGGCGAGCCTCGTCGGGACCGTGCTCTCCCAGAACACCAGCGACGTCAACTCGGGGAGGGCCTTCGCCTCTCTCGTGGAGCGCTTCCCGAGGTGGGAGGACGTGGCGCGCGCGCCCGTGCGGTCGATCGAGTCGGCCATCAAGAGCGGGGGTCTGGCCCGGACCAAGTCGCGGCGTATACGGTCGCTGCTCAAGCGCATCGAGGCCGAGCGCGGAAAGATCGACCTCGGTTTCCTGCGCGGCATGGCCACGGACGATGTGCTAGAATACCTGATGAGGTTCGACGGGGTCGGCCGGAAGACGGCGGCGTGCGTGGCGCTCTTCGAACTGGGGCGCGACATCGTCCCCGTCGATACGCACGTGCACCGCGTGATCTCGAGGCTCGGCGTTCTCGGCGCCTCGCGGAGTCCCGAGGACACGTTCGAGCGGTTGCGCCAGGCGGCGCCCGAGGGCCGAGCGCTGTCGCTGCACCTCAATCTCGTGCGGTTGGGACGCGAGCTCTGTCGGCCCGGCCGCCCGAGATGCGCCGAGTGCCCCCTGCGGGGGTGGTGTGCGAACGCAACGACGGGAGGGTCGTAGATGCCACGTCTGCCTGGAAGACGCTTCTGGACCGCTGTCGCGATCGTGGCTCTGGCGGCCTTCTTCGGCTTCAATGCCTACAGCCAGCGGTCGCAGTTCTGCGGGAGCTGCCACGAGGTGATGGGGGAGCACTACGAGAGCTGGCAGGGCTCGACGCACGCGGAGGCGGCCGAGTGCCTCGACTGCCACAGCGAGCCCGGCTGGACGGGCTACTATCACTCGAAGGTCGAGGGAGCGCGCAATGCGCTGGCGTTCTACCTCGGGATCGGGAAGACCGACAAGTCGCCGCCGCCGGGACCGGCATCCTGTCTCCGGTCCGGCTGCCACGTGGAGGAGACGCTGGCCGATGCGCCGGGCTCGGGCGGGTACGCTCACACGACGCACATCGAGAGCGTCTCGTGCGTGCAGTGCCACGGCGACATAGGGCACCGGCAGCACGAGCGGGAGGACGCGGTATCCTGCGCTCAGTGTCACGAGGAGGGCGGTTCTGAGTGACCCTCATGCGAGGGCGGCTGGCCGACCGGCCGGACTCGGACGCGCGGACGCCGGCGAGGCGGTCGCGCGCCCGCGTCTGAGGGGCCACGGGGGAGAAATGGCTTGACGGTCCAATTGCGCTGTGGTATTGAAGATAGAACCACGGCAATCGGTGCGTCCCCCGACGCTCCCAGTGGATAGATGCGGTCGGGCGCCGCGTGCGCGCGTCCGTCCTGTGAGGAGGAAGAAGACCATGCGTCGTACCCAGTGCATCGTGGCATCTTGTCTTGTGGCGCTCATCGTCAGCCCGCTGGCGGCGCACGCCACGGGTCTCTACACGCCCGGCGTGGGCGTCCGGGCGAGCGCGATGGGAGGAGCCTTCGTGGGGCTGGCCGACGACTACAGCGCCGTGCACCACAATCCCGCTGGGCTCTACCAGGTCCGCGGGTTCCAGGCCGTCGTGTCTCTTCATGACGGGGTGCCGCTGGCGTCTCGGGAGGGGCGGATCAGGTTCGACGGGGCGACGGGCTACTCGCAGCCACCGAGGGACGCCATCGAGGCGACGTCGGTGACGAATCACTACTTCTCGCCGGGTGTCTTCGTGTACGCCGATGGCGGTCCTCTGTCGGCGATCGCGGACAAGATCGGTCTGTCGGCATACACGCTCGTCGACTACGGCGTGGAGTGGGAGGGCGAGAACCTCTACGATGACCTCATTGGTGAGTACGAGACGCTGCCGGACGACCCCGCAGGATACCGGCAGGTCATTGGCGATGCGCCGGACTTCGAGAGCCGTGTCACGGGCTACGTGATATCGCCTGCGCTGTCGAAGCGTCTCTCGGACAAGCTCTCCATCGGCGTGTCGGCCCACATGCTCTTCGCGACGCTTGATCTGACGCACGGAGGCTGGTACGAGGTCTCCTCCTCGGATTCCTCCAAGCTGTACTCGTATCAGTCCGAGGAGAGCCTCTCCGGGTCGGCGTTCGGTGCGACCGTTGGAGCGCTCTACCACGTCAACGAGCAGATCTCGCTCGGCGCCACCCTCCGGACCCCGATGACGGTGTCCCTTGAGGGCGATATCGAGGTGGATTCGGATCTGGCGCTGCTCGTCTCCGAGAAGCAGGACGAGGATCTGGAACTGACGTTTCCGCTGTGGGTTGCCGGCGGTCTGGCGTACCGGGACTTCCTCTTCGACGGGCTGACCATGACGGCGGACGTGGAGTGGACCCAGTGGTCCGAGGTGAGTTCCCTCACGCGGAACCTGACCACGGAGATCCCCCCGAACGTCACGCTGCTGACGGACCTGAACTGGGACGACGCGCTCGGCGTTCACCTGGGGTTCGACTATCGCCTGTCCCGCTCCTCATCGCTGATGCTCGGCTACTGGAGCGAGGAGGGGCTGACGACACCAGACAACGTGTCGTTCGTCATGCCACAGATAGCCCACTCGGGGTTCTCCTTCGGGTACCAGCAGCGGAGTGACCGCTGGACGCTCGAGCTCGCTCTCGCCTACTCCGTCGGCGAGAGCGTCGAGAAGTCGATCCCGGGCGGCACGAACGGTGACGAATCCCAGGGCAAGAACCTGCACGACAAGATCGTGCCGGGCGTCTCGTTCACGTACTACTTCTAGCGGGACGGCCACAAGCCAGGTACTCCCCGGCCGGCACCGAGTCCCGGTGCCGGCCGATTTTCCATGATGGCCCCATAACAGGCGCCGCGAGCGAGGCAGGACCATGAGCCGCTACCCGTTTCAGGAGATCGAGCCCAAGTGGCAGGCGAGGTGGGATGAGATCGGTCTGTTCACGTGTCCGACCGACGCGGAGCTTCCATACTACTGCCTCGTCATGTACCCGTACCCCTCAGGCGACCTTCACGTCGGACACGGGCGAAACTACATCATCGGAGACGCGCTCTCGCGTTACAAGATGATGCGCGGCCTGTCGGTCCTGACACCGATGGGCTGGGACGCATTCGGGCTGCCGGCCGAGAACGCGGCCATCCAGCGGGGCATTCACCCGCCCGTCTGGACGGACGCCAACATCGACAAGATGAAGACGCAGTTCCGCAGGTGGGGCATCGGCTACGACTGGTCGCGCGAGATCTCCTCGCACCGTCCTTCCTTCTACCGCTGGACCCAGTGGATATTCGTGAGGATGTTCGAGAAGGGACTGGCGTACCGCAGGGGCGCTCCCGTCAACTGGTGCCCCTCGTGCGCGACGGTGCTCGCCAACGAGCAGGTCGTGGACGGGAAGTGCGAGCGCTGCGACGCGACCGTGGGTATCCGCGATCTCGAGCAGTGGTTCTTCCGCATCACCGACTACGCCGACGAGCTGCTCGACGGGCTCGACGCTCTCGACGGCTGGCCCGAGCGCGTTCGCACCATGCAGCGCAACTGGATCGGGCGGAGCGAGGGAGTGGAGATCGACTTCACGATCGAAACGACGGGGGAGAGGCTCCCGTGCTTCACGACGCGCGCCGACACGATCTTCGGCGTGACGTACATGGTGATGGCCGCCGAGCATCCCAAGGTGAGGGAACTCGTCACGGGCACCGAGCACGAGAAGGACGTGCTCGATTTCGCCGAGAGGGTCAAGGCGCAGGGCGCGTTCGAGCGGGGCGCCGCCGACGTCCACAAGGAGGGCATCTGGACCGGCGTCCACGTCATCAACCCCGTCAACGGGCAGAGGGTTCCGCTCTGGATCGCCAACTACGTGCTGATGGAGTACGGCACCGGCGCCGTCATGGCGGTGCCAGCCCACGATCAGCGCGATTTCGAGTTCGCGCGCGAGTACGGACTTCCGATCAAGGTTGTCATCGACCGCCCGGGCGATCCGCTCGACGCTGCCGCCATGACCGAGGCGTACGTCGAGGACGGCGTCCAGACGAACTCCGGGCAGTTCGACGGGCTTCCGAACCGGCAGGGTATCGAGCGGATCGCCGACTGGATGGAGGAGACCGGTATCGGAAGGCGGACGGTGAGCTACCGGCTCCGCGACTGGCTCGTTTCGAGGCAGCGGTACTGGGGCACGCCCATCCCGATCATCTACTGCGACGAGTGCGGCGCCGTGCCCGTTCCCGAGAACGATCTGCCCGTGCTGCTCCCGACCGACGTGGAGTTCACCGGCAAGGGCGAGTCGCCGCTGACGACCTCCAAGACGTTCCTGGACGCGCCGTGCCCGAAGTGCGGGGGCGCGGGCCGGCGGGAGACGGACACGCTCGATACGTTCGTCGATTCGAGCTGGTATCTGCTCCGCTACATCGACCCGACCGATGAGGACGTGCCGTTCGTGAAGGAGCACGTCGACCGGTGGCTGCCCGTCGACCAGTACATCGGCGGGATCGAGCACGCGTGCGGTCATCTCATCTTCGTGCGCTTCATGACGAAGGTGCTTCGGGACCTCGGCCTCCTGGGCTTCGACGAGCCGATCGCGCGGCTCTTCTCGCAGGGCATGATCTACAAGGACGGTCAGAAGATGAGCAAGTCGAAGGGGAACGTCGTTCCTCCGGACGAGCTCATCGAGCAGTACGGAGCCGATACGGAGCGGCTGTACACGTTGTTCGCCGGACCTCCCGACCGCGACGCGGAGTGGAACGACACGGCGGTCGAGGGCTCATTCCGGTTCCTCAACCGCGTCTGGAACCTCATCGAGGAATACCCGTTCCGCGCCGGCGGGCTGTCCGACGCGGCGTCGAAGCTCGCCGGTGATGACCTCGCCGAGCCGATCGTCGCGCTGCATCGCAAGACACACCAGACGATCCGCAAGGTCACGCGCGACATGGAGGACTTCCACTTCAACACCGCGATCGCCGCGATCATGGAGCTGGTCAACGCGACCCGTTCGTTCGTCGATGCGCTGGGGGACGAGCCCCGTGGGAACGAGGGCCTGGCGATCGCCGAGGCGCTCGAGGCGGTGACGGTGCTCCTGGGGCCGATGGTGCCCCACTTCGCGGAGGAACTCTGGGAGCGCGCCGGGGGCGAGGGCACGCTCTTCGCGACAGCCTGGCCCGGCTACGACGAGGATGCGGCGCGTGAGGACGTGGTCACGATCGCCGTTCAGGTCAACGGTAAGCTCAGAGGCGACGTGGAGGTCGAGCGCGGCGCGGACGAGGCGACCGTTCTTGAGCTGGCGCGGTCCAATGATCGCGTCGCGAAGCACCTTGAGGGCAAGGAGACCCGCCGCGTCATCTTCGTTCCCGATCGGCTTCTGAACATCGTGGTGGGGTAGAGGTCCGGACAGGAGGTTCGGACACTGTGTTCGGCGAAGCTGCACGAGACCGCGCCGGCTAGCGCAGCAGGTCGGCGGCCTTCATGTGAACGCGGGCGCTGTCGGGATTAGCGGCGCCCGCGACGCCTGTCACGACCGGGTCGTAGGAGCGCGCCAGAGCCTCGTGCGAGTCGGCCGGATCCACGCCTTGAGCGATCCTCGCTCGGTAGATGCGCCGCGCCACGGCGATGTGTACGGTCGCCCGGTCGATGCGGCCGACCTGCGCGTAGGCCCACCCGGCGATCAGCCGTTCCTCCGGTCCGAGACCGGAAAGCTCCTCCAGATGGTCCCACGCACCCTCGCGGGCCCACCAGAGCGCCGCCTGGCGTCCGAGGGGCTCACGATCCTCCTCAGGCGCTCCGCGCGCGATCTCGACGTACGCGTCCGCGAGGGCCATGCCCGCTGCATCCGGCATCACAGGATGAACTGGTTGGTCAAGACCGGCGTAGACGTCGGACGCGTACACCAGGCTCGCAGCCGCCTGTGCGCGACGACCGCGGATGAGCTGCGCGTACGCGAGAAGCGAGAGGCGCTCGTACGTGCGTCCGGGGGAGGTGTCGGCGCCGGCGACCACGAGCGTGAGCTCGATCTCGGCGCGGCCCGGTTGCCCGGCGGCGATGTGCCCGCGCGCGCGCTCCATGAGCGCGTCGTGCTCGAGCGTCAGCAATGCACGGGCGGCCTCAGACTGCTCGGCCGTCAGCGAGTCGCCGCGAACGGTCGCCGTCAGCGCCTCCAGGAGAACGTCGTCGTCCGGTCCCGGGATTCCGTGCGCCGCGAAGGCGACAGACGCGGTCAACGCGAGCAGAGCGACCGTCATGACAGCCGTCAGAGGGAGTGCGAGCTTCGGCGACGGCGACACGGCGGGGGGGAGCGTCCGGAGGTCCGTCCCGGGCGTCCCAGGAAGCCGCTCCTCGCGTGAGTTTACATAATACTCCTTATGCGACATATAGGTTCCCGGGGAAGGAGGCGCCGGACCCGCGAGACCCCGTGGCCGGACGGCGGATGTGCCGTCCCACCTCGGAGGTGCCTTGCGGAGGCGGCGCCGAAGAAGATCGAGACCAGCGAGAGCCGGGCCGCGATGGTGACGAATGGATGAATGCACGCGCGCTAGAGCTTCGCCTGAGCCTCGGCGCGAACCATGCGCGCTGGTTCCTCCCAGGCGGTATCGGCGTTCTCGTCGATGACGAGAGATGCGATACGGACGACGTCGTTCCACTGGGCGGCGGACCGGAAGTTGCGCGCGGCGGCCATGAGGTAGCGCGCGCGGGCCTGGCTCTCGCGGCGGGCCTGGTCGGCCAGATCCTCGTAGATGGCCGCTGCGGCCGCGAAGTCGCGTCGCTGCTCGAAGACTGCGGCTCTGCCCTCCTGGGCGGCGCGGTCGAGGGGTCCGTGTCCGCGATGCTGACTGAGGTAGCTGTCGTAGTGCGACAGGGCTTCGTCGTAGAGGCCCTGCTGGAACGCGAGAGATCCAAGGTGGACGGTGGCGGCGGCGCCGCTTCTGGTGCCCGGGTAAGTGCTCTGAACCGTTCTGAGCTGCTCGGCGGCCTGCGCGTACATGCCGGCGCTCATCGTCTGTGTGGCGACGGCGAGCTCGCCGGCTGCCGCCTCCTCGGCGACCCGGTGCGAGTGTCGGACGACGATGACGGCGATGACGATGATGACGACCGCGGCGAGCCCGATGAGGACCTTCGAGAGGTGGTCCTCGAGGAAACGCGTGGCCGTGGCGGTCGTCTCGAGCAGGGCGTCGTGCTTGAGGTGTTTCTTGCTGATCCTTGTGCGCTTGCCCACCTGAGCTCTCCTTCACGAGATCCGTGGCGATCGGAGAGGTCCGTTGGGCCTCCCCCTGCGTTGACAGGACATCAAACCAAGAGCATAGCACGACGACGACGCTGACTCAAGAGCTCTGCATCCGCTCGAGCAAAGACAGAAAACAAGGAGCCTCCGCTCTCGCGGAGGCTCCTCGATGTGCGTTGCTTTCGTGATCAGGCGCCGGGCACCGTTCCTACCGGTACATGGCCTTGATCGTGCCCCACGTGCTCTCCTCGACCGGGGTCGGGTCGCACGGCAGGTAGATCATGCAGGCCTCCGGGGCCTCGATCATGAGGTCGTCGACCCAGATGACGACGCCGGGGCTCGAGTAAGTCCGGGCCTCGATGACGAGTCCGTCGCGCGTGCCGCCGTCGCTGTCGAACACCCACGAGTACGCGAGCTGCTCCCAGCCGATGCCCGAGCTGTAGGCGCTGCTGCCGCCGGCGCTGCCGGCGTAGGCGTTGACGTCGCCGTCGACGTAATGACCCCAGATGCGGCCTGACGGCTCGACGTCGGGCGTGTCATCGTAGCAGTAGAAACTGGCGTTGACGATGTCGCCGTCGGTGAGGCCGCAGATCCACGCCACGTAGGCCTGGGGCGTCGAGCTGGGGCTGGCGTCCTCGAGCCTGAGCGAGCGCATGCCCGCGTACACGGGGTCCGGCGAGGTGACGTTCGTGGCGATGATCTCGCCATCGGGATACATGCCCAGGATCGTCTCGCCGTTCTCCCAGCCGTACAGGACCGTCGTCGCCATGACGGGGACGGCAGCCATGATGATGAGCGCGCAGAGAGCGAGTCTCATAACGCTTCCTCCCTCGTTTTGGGGACCGCGCCGCCGCGCCTTGCGGCGGATCGGACCCACACTTCGGTTTCACCGTGACGCCGGCCTCTCCGGTCGTCGCGTCACGGCCTCTCCATCCTCACTGGGGTGTGCGCTCGCACCCGCGAAGACCGTACGGGATTCGCGGATGTTCTCCCACATCTGCTGATTATACCGCATTCTCATCGCGACTGTCAAGTGTGGTTCGGCCTGCCCCCTCAGAGCGACGGCGCGCCCGGGCGCTCGCGGTGGCGGCGCGACGGCCGAGCGGGGGCGAGAACCGCGGATCGATGGTTCCCGCTCACAAGGCGAAGGGGGCCTCCTGTCGGAAGCCCCCTCCCCTGGCGGACCCTCCGTCGAGGGTCCGATGCTCCTGAGAACCGGCGTCTAGCGATACAGGGCCTTGATGCCGCCCCACGTGCTCTCCTCCACCGGCGAGACCGGCGCCGGGAAGTGGATCACGGCGTGGTCCGGAGCGGTGACCGTGAGGTCATCGATCCAGTAGTCGGTGTGGTCGGGGTCGCTCGTCACCGGGTCGCTGTAGAGGCGGACCTGGACGACGAGACCGTCGCGCGAGCCGCCGTCGCTGTCGAACACCCACGAGTCGCTCATGAGGTCCCAGCCGAGACCGGCCGTGTAGACGCCCGTGCCGCCGGCGCTGCCGGCGTAGCTGTTGACGTCACCACCGACGGACGTGTAGCTGCCCCACAGCCTCATCGAGGGGCTCACGTCGGGCGTGAGATCGAAGCCGTAGCACATGGCGTCGACGACGTCGCCGTCGGTCAGACCCGTGACCCACGCCACGAAGGCCTGCGGCGTGCTGGAGTGCGGGTCCTCGGCGACGTGGAGGTAGTACGTGCCGTCCACGGCGCCCGGGCACGTGTAGTCCGGGAGCAGCGAGCCCTGCGAGCCCGTCTGCACGCCCGAGACGTTCGTATCACAGCAGAGGTTTCCGTAGAAACCGAGGATCGTGCCGCCGTCCTCCCAGCTGTAGTTCAGCGTCTGCTGGGCGAGCGCCGGCGTCACGAAGAGAAGGACCATCGCAACGATAGCGAGCTTCTGCATGATTCCCTCCAACGGAGGACTTCGCCTCCTGTTGCAGTGTCTGCACCAACCGGCGCCACCATCAAGGGCGCCGCCGAACGCATCGTCAATCCCACCACGAACGGGTCAGCGTCACCTCCTTACTCAGAGTGCACCCCGCCGTCCGGCGCCGCCGGCCGGCGGGAACCACGTGTGACATCCCTGTTTCTCGTACGGTTCCGCGGGGGCGGCCACGGCCGACCTGCCCCAGCAACATAGAGTATACCATGCGTCCCGCATCAGGTCAAGGAAAAGCCCAATTCCTTGCCAGTCTGTCTGTTAGGGGTTTGTGAGAGGCGCGTGGGCGAGCGGCGCTCATCCAGCTTCGTGGACCCCGCGGAGACCGTCCGCGCGGCCCACCACGCGAACGCCCGGCGGCTCATGGCGAGCGACCGGGCGTCCGTTATCAGTTCATCCGTCCGTGCGGCGGCGACGCACGGGACGAGGTCTAGACCTTGACTCTGTGTCGGTCCTTGAGCTCGCCCGTCTTTCCCTTGTTCCAGCCGCTCGTGCGCGAGAAGTACCCCGTGACCCTCGTGATGTGGTCGACGTCCTTCCCCTGCGCGCACGCGACCGTGATCGCCTCGAGGCTCTGCTTCTCGATGGCCTCGAAGGAGCAATGCGTGAGTGTCTGAGCCGGTCGTTCTTGATGAGGACGCCCTTCTCGTCGGTCTGGTAGTCCCAGTCCTCATTGGCGTCCAGCCAGTTCGTCAGCTCCGTGAGCTTCATGGACCCTCCTCGGTCCTCCTGCTGTTCCGCTATCCGGTCCGCGCCCTGGCTCCGGATCGCCGCCTGGCAGGCATCCGCCGGGGCGCCACCGGCTCAGCGTCTATCCCTCGGGTGAGGCGGTCGCCTCGCCCGGTGTCTTCGCGGCCTCGTTCACGGCCTCGTTGAGCTCGGCCATAAGCGGCTCGACATCGATCCCGTGCGCCTGCGCGCCCTCGGCGACCGACTCGAACGCCGCGACATGGCAGCCGATGCAGTGGAGCCCGTGCTTGAGGAAGACGGGCACCGTCTCCGGGTGCTCCTTCACGACGGCGCCTATCGGCATGTCCCTGGTGATGACGTCGGAACCCATGGCAGCTCCTCACGATGTGTGTCGTTCTCGGTGTGTATCGTTCTCGGAGTATCTCACTCTCGATGACTCCGGCAGCGTCCAGGGCGCATCCTACATCAGCGGGCGCGCCCTCCGCAACCCGCATCTGAATCTAGCGGCCCGACCCGTTCGCCGCAAGCAGCATCACCCAGCGAACTCCTCCCCCGCCAGTCTGGCGCGCAACCGGTTGCGCAGCGCGACCTCCGAGAGGGCGGCGAGCACCGCCAGGAGCGCGATGGCGATGGCTCCGGGGAGCGGGGCCTCGCGGATGGTCTCCTTGATGGCCACGAGGGCTCCCATCGCGAGGCCGAGCAGCATCACGAGGCCGAGCTGGCGCGCCTGGCGCGTCTTCTCGACGGCCTGCGAGAGCGGCAGGTACGGTGATGCGAGCGAGAGAAGCGCGAACGCGAGGAGCGAGAGGATGAGCGTGAGCGTGAGGTACACGGCCGCGGAGAGCGGCGGGATGACGAGTGAGAGCAGAACGAAGAGCATGATGAAGAACGGCACGAGATAGCGCCAGATGACGAGCTTGCGCGCCCCGACGATGATCCCGACAGGATCCCTGAGCGGGGCCGCGTGAAAGATCCAGCTCGCCTTCCACTGGTCCGACTGCGTCATCCCCGTGGCGAAGAAGAGCGTGATGAAAACGCAGTAGAAGCCCAGGAGCTCCTGGACGGGCAGGCCCTCCTCGACGGTGCCCGGCCCGAACGGATCGGAGAAGCTCCTGGTCACGACGCCGAAGATGTACACGGCCAGCGGGAGGCCGAACGCAGGATAGATCCGCATCCGCAGGCGCCTGTCGCGCTGCATGACCCGTCCGAGAAGGTCGAAGCCCGCGCGCTCCTCGTCGCTTCGGCACGACCAGCGACCGATGACGTCGAAGCCGCGCGCGAGACGGTTCCCGCGGCGGTCCGATCGTATGTCGCTCGAACTCGACGACAGCTCGGCGATCCGGCGCGAGTAGTCGAGCGAGATCAGGCTCAGCGCGAGCGCGAGCAGCAGGATGGTCGAGGCGACCGACATGCCGGCCAGTCCGAGGGCGCGGGCGCTCACGCCTCCGGCAGCCAGCTCGAGCGCGCCCGCGTACCACGCCGGGGGCGTGAACCAGGTCCAGGCGCCGGGCGCGATCTCGATCGTGATGCCCTCGCGCATGAGCATGCGCGGCACGAGCACGTATCCGAACGTCAGAACGAGTGTCGTGATCGTGTGCACGTACGTGATGGCCCTCGAGAACCGCTGGGCGTCGAAGACGCGGATGGCCGTCGAGTAGAGCAGGACGACGAACGCCGCCGCGGCGACGCATGCCATGAGGGCGAGCGCCTCGTAGGTGAGAGCGAGCGGGACGCCACCCGCGAACCTCCAGGCGACCGCGACCGTCGCGGGGAGCGTGAGCGCGAGGGCGGTCGAGCAGACGTAGAAGAGAAGATTGGCGATCTTGGCCCAGAAGTACGTGCGGGACGCGACCGGTCGGTGCGCGAGGATGTCGTGATCGTCGGGGTTCACGACGATCGAGCTGTATTCCATGATGACGGTGACGGCCGTCATGAACATCGCCGCCGAGAGCGTGAGCAGGCCGAACGTGAAGGGGTCCGTCGTGCGGATGAGAGAGACCGCAAGGAAGCTCCCGATGATGAGGTACGTGACGAGCATCCCGATCATCGGAGGCATGCCGAGGCGGCTTCGCCCACGGCGCCGGGCGGACCTCATGTCGAGCCGGATGCCGGCCGCGACCAGGGCGCGCAACTGCCGTCCGTCGACCCCGTGTCCACGCGGTCCGTCCGCTGCGCGACCACTCGGACGCTCTGGCGCCGTCATCGCTCCTCCCCGCCCGCGGATCCCGTGACGTTCTCGGAGAGCGCGCGGACGACCTCATCGATGTCCCCGCGAGACGTCAGGTTCGAGAATGCGTCCTCGAGCGAGATCTGGTGCGTCAGGTGCTTGAGCTCCTCGACGCGACCGTCCGCGACGATCGCTCCGGCGTTCAGGATCACGACGCGGTCGCAGACGCGCTCGACGACCTCGAGGATGTGCGAGCAGTAGAAGACGGTCTTGCCCCGCGAGGCGAGGTCCCGCAGCAGTCCCTTGAGCACCAGAGCAGTGTTGGCGTCGAGGCCCGCGAGCGGCTCGTCGAGGAAGAGCACGCTCGGGTTGTGCAGAAGCGCTCCCGAGATGAGCACCTTCTGTCGCATGCCCTTCGAGAAGGAGGTCATGATCCTGTCCGCCACGTCCGCGATGTCGAACGACGCAAGGAACCTCTCGGCGCGTTCCCGGGCGTGTGCCGGGTCGAGGTGGTAGAGCTCGCCGACGAGTCCCAGATACTCCCGCGGAGTGAGATTCTCGTAGAGCGCTCCGGTCTCCGGCACGAAGCCGATGCGCATCTTGGCCTCGACGGGCCGCTCGGTGACGTCGATCCCGTCGATGAGCGCGGTCCCGCTCGTCGGGTGCAGCATGCCGACGACCATCTTCACGGTCGTCGTCTTGCCGGCGCCGTTCGGCCCGAGGTAACCGCAGATCTGTCCTCTCGGAATGGCCAGACTGACGTTCCGGACCGCCTCCACGGTCCCGAATCGCTTCGTCAGGTTCCTCAGTTCGATAGCGTTCACGGGATTCTCTGATGAGTTCACACAATCTCCTGATCTGTAGTGGGTCCGAGGGTCCCTGGTCACTCCGTGGTGGGCGACCGGCCCGCCCGTTCCTGCTCGATGCGACTGATGGCACTCTCCGCGACGCGGACGAGCTCAGCCGGCGCGGGCGGGTCTGCGTGCAGGAGTCGCGAGGCGGCGCGTTCGGCGTCGTCCAGCTCTCCCAGCTCGAAGTACGCGCGCGCGAGCTCGAGCGCGGCCTCGTGATACCCGGGATGCTGCTCGAGAGCTCGCCTAAGCTGCGTTGCAGCCTCGCCGGCGCGTCCCAGCTCGAGAAGCGCGAGTCCGAGGTTGTATCGCGCGGAGAGGTCCTCCGGGCTGGACTCGAGGGCGGCCGCGAACTCCCGGGCGGCGCCCTCCATGTCGCCGCGCGATCCGAGGATCGCGCCCAGCGTGTTGTGCATCGCTCCCCCACTGAACTCGACCGTTCGGACGTTCACGCCCCACGAGACGGCCGCGAGGACGACGAGCGCGGCCGCGAGCCGCTTCCAGCGGCGTTCGCGCGCCGTCTCCCAGAGCCACGTGAGGGCGTAGCCGGCGCCGACGAGCAGCACCGGCACGATCGCCAGGCGGTAGCGGGCCGTGATGAAGAAGGGGATGACCGAGAGCGCGAAGACGCTTCCGAAGAGGATCAGGAGTCCCACGCGAAGGCGTCTTCGCGCGGCGAGCGCGAGTCCGAGGAGGCCGAGCGGCGCCACCACGGCGAATCGCGACGGGCTGAGACGGAGAACGGGCGCGAACTCCGCCACGAAGTTCATGTCGTAGTGGTTCGGAATCTCGTAGTGGTTCCAGAAGAGCACGAACTTCCGCGCCGTCAGTCCGAGAAACGCGCCGGGATGGGACCGCACGAAGTCGAGCGCGAGGCCCGCCCAGTAGTCGGAGACCTCCCCGTCCGAGAGCTCGCGGCCGGCGGCGCGCTCCGCCACCTGCTTGGAGGCGACCCTCAGGTCGAACCGCATCTCGGGTGGCACCGTGAACATGCCCTGAGCACCGGGGTGATTCCCGATGTAGAGATTGATGCCCCCGTTCGACGAGACCGGTATGAGATCGCCGGACGCTCTCCAGTTGTGGACCGTCGTCGGCAGGATGACGGCGCCCGCGGCGACGAAGAACACGACGGCGATCACGAGAGCGCGTCGCCGGCCGCCCTCGCGGCGCGCGCCCGAGACGAAGAGCCAGACGGCGGCCACGGGCGCGAAGAGGAGGAGATTCGGCTTGCCCAGCGCGGCGAGTCCGAGTAGGGCGCCGGCCAGGAGAGCCTGTCGGATCCTCCCCTGCCGCTCGGCAGCGAGGAGCGCGATGAGACATCCGACGACCGCCGCGAGCACGATCGTGATCTCCAGGACCTCCGACTCGAAGAAGATGAACGGCGCGTAGCTCGCCGCCAGGGTCCCGGCGACGAGGCCCGGGATCCTGCCAACGGTGCGGCGCGCGAGCTCGTAGACGAGCGGAATCGTGGCGAGTCCGATCGTGGTCTGGACCAGACGGACGGGCCAGAGTCCGCTCCCGAAGAGCCGTTCGAGGAGCGCGAGAAAGAACGGATAGAACGGGCACGAGTGGAAGAAGGCGTGCGGCGGGGTCAGCGCGCCGCCCAGGATCCCGCGGGCGCGCGCGAGGTAGATCGCCGGGTCGCCGGTGAGCGCTTCGTAGAGGGGGTGGCCCGCGATGTCGTGCAGGAAGAGCGCTCGCAGTACGAGTCCGAGCGTGACGGCCCCCATCAGGAATCCGGCGTCACGACGGCTCACGACCCCTCCTCCCGGAGCAGGGGCACGGGGAGGTGGATCCTGACGTCGACCGGCACGCCGTCGAGCGTCGCCGGCGAGAAACGCCAGCGCCCCGCCGCGAACGCGACCGCCGCCACGGTCTCACAGGGGACGCGGTCGCACTCCGCGATGACGACGTCCTGAACGACTCCGTCCTCATCGACGACGAGCTCGACCTCGAGCTTCCCGGCGGGTTCGGCGGCCGCCGAGAGCGTGTCACCGTGGTCTTCCGCCGTCACCGCGCCGGTCGGCGGGTCGTAGCGGAGCAGACGCGGCGTCGTGATCTCGGAGTCTGGCGGGTCGGCCGGCGGCGCCGCGAGTGAGTCGGGTTCGGGGGTCGCCAGTGAGTCCGGAGGCGCGGCCGCGGAGTCGCCCGTGACGGCGCCGGATCGCGGACGTCCCAGAACGACGATCGGGCGCGTGTACGGTTCGGTGAGAGGGTCGTCCTGCAGGTCGGGAGGGTCGGGCAACGTGCTCCGCTGCTCGATCTCGGGATCGAGCGCCCGCGCCCGTGCGCGCTCGGCCTCCGCGTCCCCCCAGCTCACCCCGACGCGCTCCAGCATCGCCGCGAGCCGTTCGAAGGCTCGAGCCGCGCGCGGC
>CAZAQL010000038.1:17790-22363 GCA_964487295.1 uncultured bacterium
GGCGTCGTGCTTCCCACGGCGTCGGCGTACGCGCGATACAGCCGGTCGGCGCTCCGAACGGAGTCGGACTCGTCGCGGCAGATGGCCAGCCCGAGCAACGCCTCGAGGAGGCCGTGGTCGAGCTGCTGACCCGGCTCCTCGCCCGTCTCGATGGCCGCGACGCTCCCCTCGCCGAGGGCGATCTCGTAGTGCGTCGCCGCCTCTTCGAACCGTCCGGTTCTGAGAAGCGCCGTCGCGAGCGTCAGGCGCGCCATCCGCCACGAGGGGCGCTCCGCCACGATCGATCGCATTGTCTTAAGCGCGCTCGCCGGGTCGCCGGATGAGAGCCCCGCAACCGCCCCGACGAGACGGGCCTCGGACGTTTCCGCCTCCTGGATGGAGCCGGGGACTCCGGCATGCAGACTCATCGAAAGGGCGACTTGAGGGCGAGACTGAGCTCGTGCTGCGTCGGGTTGGCGGCAGAGCACGAGCGTCAGCAGGACGGCGAAGGTGGCCGCGGCGCGCAGCCGCAGGCGTCGGCGGAGCAAGGCCCTCGATCCGTCCCCCTGAGAGCCCCGAAATGCGCGGCCTGCGGCGGTTTGCCGGCTGCTCGCTGTCACGGTGTGCCCGGTGGCCGCGCGCCCGCTCTGAGGCCTCTGAGCGGTGTTGTCAAGTTCTGAGGATTGACGACGGTCCGACACGGAGTCGATCGCCTGTGCGGTCTTCAGCGGCATCATCCTCCCTCCCTTCGGGACGTCCGATCGCGCTCGCACAGCGCGTCGAGCGAACGTACGATCCTGCGGCCGGCGGCCTCGATGTGGCCCCAGCGGGCTGAGGTGAGGCTCTGGTTGACGGCCTGACGAGACACGCCGAGGTGTGTCGCGACGTCCTGCTGGGTTCTGCGAGACTTGACGAGCTGAACGATCTGCCGCTGCCGGTCGGTCATGGCACGGTACGCCTCGAGGAGCAGGTCGAGCGCGGCCGCGAGTGCCGGAGCGGGCTCGGAGGCGAGCACACGGACGCGGGCGTCGCGGGGGTCGGTCCCGGCGAGCCCGGCGCGGGCCGCCGTCTCTGCGGCGTGCGCCTCGATCAGAGCGGCCTCCAGGCGACGCGTCGGCGTGGTAGCGTCCGCGCTTCCCGCGCGCTCCCGGAGAACCCCGGGCGGAGCCGCGACGGCCAGGCAGTAGGTGGTCGGTTCGGGGGCCGTGGCGGCCTCGATGATGAGCAGGCACTCGAGAGCATCCTCCGGGGAGGCGGGCACGACCATGAGCACGCCGTCACTCGCCACGCGGCCCGGCTCGCGGAGCAACTTCCTTTCCTGCTCGAGCAGAGCCGCCGCGGCGTCGCGAAGGGCTCCCACGGCGTCCTCGTCGGTCCGTCGCACGCCTCGTGCGTCGCAGAGCTGCGCCGCCACGAGGAGATCGCATGAGCTGTTGCGGTCCGGCGGAGCGCTCATGCCGTCGTCCTCTCGATCAGCGCGAAAGCGTCGTGGGTGCTGACGCTCTCGAGGCTCCTCGCCTCCACGCGGAACCACCTGACGCGCACGTCGGCCTCGAGCCGCTCGGCGATCGACCGAACGAGATCCTCGACGAAGACGGGTCGGCCGACCGCGCGTTCCAGCGCCACCCGCTCGTCCTCACCCGTCAGGAGCGGGTAGACGGGAGAACTCGCGCAGGACTCCGCGAGATCCACCAGCTCATCCACGCGGATCCGCCCATCGAACCTGACCGTGATCTCGACGTTCGTGCGCTGACTGTGACCGATGCCGTCGGTCGCGTCCTGCGAGCAGGGGCAGACCGTCATCACCCAGACCCCGACGGCGAGCTCGAAGCGGTAGCCTCCGGCGAGGTCGAGAGAGGCCGTGACGCGCACGGGACACGGGGCGAGGGCGGTTCTCGCAGACACGGGCGTCGTTCGCGGGACGGCCGCCGTGAAGCGTGCCTCGGCGTGAGCGGCGGGCGCGTCGAGATCATCGAGGAGACGTTCCAGAAGCGGCCGCAGCCCCTCAGGGGTGGCGAGGATATCGGCGTCGGCCAGTGCGGTCGCGAACCGGCTCAGGTGGACGCCACGCGCCGGCGCCGGAAGCGTCACCGCCAGATCGAATCGCCCGAGCGCGGCGACCGGTCCGTCGCGGCCCTCGTAGGCGACGTCGTGCGCAAGGCCGCTGACTCCCACACGGTCGAGCGTGAGTCCGCGGTCATCCTTCATGTCCTGGAGCTGGCTCATGGGTCCATCGTACGAGCGGGGCGCGGAGGTGTCAAGCCGTCGGGCTTGTCACTCCCGCGCCCCCTCGAGCCCTCTCACTTGCCGTGAGCCCGCGGCTCTAGACGAGGATCTGCGCGAACTCCACGACCGCGTGGGCCGCCGCCCCCACGGAGACCGCCGCCACCTCGACCCCCGCCATCTCACCCACGGTTCGCAGATAGGACATGGCATTGGCCGGAAGCGCCGACTCCGTGCGGCAGCCGGACGTGTCCTCCGTCCACCCGGGGAACTCCTCGTAGACGGGGACGGCCCGCTCGAGTTCCTCCGCCGTGCGGGGGAAGGTCTCCGTCCGGCGACCATCGATCTCGTAGGCGACGCAGATGGGGATCGTCTCGAAGGTGTCGAGGACGTCGAGCTTCGTGATGATGAGCCGTCGGATGCCGTTGACCGCGACGGCGTAGCGGAGCGCCACCATGTCGAGCCACCCGCATCGGCGAGATCGGCCAGTCGTCGAGCCGCGTTCCGCGCCTCGTTCCCGGATCGTCTCGGCGTCGTCATCGAACAGCTCGGTCGGGAATGGCCCGGCGCCGACGCGCGTGACGTAGGCCTTCGCGATCCCGATAACCTCCCCGATCATCCTCGGAGGCACGCCGGTCCCGGCGGAGACGCCGGCCGCGCTCGTGTAGGAAGAGGTCACGAACGGGTAGGTCCCGAAGGCGACGTCGAGAAGGGTTCCCTGAGCGCCCTCGAAGAGCACGTTGCGGCCGCCGTCGAGCGCCGCGCGGAGGATGTCGGGCGTGTCGGCCAGATGCGGGGACAGGCGGGCCGCAGCGGCCTCGAGCTGCTCAAGCATCTCCTTCGTGTCGAGCGGCTCGGCTCCGTAGAGCCTCGTGAGGATCTCGTTCTTGCGCTCCGCCGCCGCCGCGAACCGGCCGCGGAAGTCGTCGAAGTTCGCCATGAGTCCTATCGGGAGTCCCGTCCGAGACGTGCGGTCGGCGTAGGTCGGACCGATGCCGCGGCGCGTCGTCCCGATGGCGGCATCGCCGCGGCGCTCCTCCTCCGCGGCCTCGAGCGCCTTGTGGTACGGCAGGACCATGTGGGCGCCTGTGTCGATCAGGAGGTTCTCGTCCACGGAGATGCCCGCCCCGCGCACCCGGTCGATCTCATCGACGAGCGCGAGCGGGTCGACCACCACGCCGGAGCTTATGATGCACCGCACGCCCGGCACCGAGATGCCGGACGGCAGGAGGTGGAAGACGATCGGCTCGCCGTTGACGGTCACGGTGTGACCGGCGTTGGCCCCTCCCTGGAAGCGCACCACGTAGTCTGCACAGGAAGCCAGGGCGTTCGTGATCTTGCCCTTGCCCTCGTCCCCCCACTGCGTGCCGACGATGACGACATTGCTCATCTCATACCTCGATCCGCGTATGCGTTGTTTCTCGACCGTCGCGCGCTCCCGTGACCTCGTCGCGACCGTGTCCCTCGATTCCGTCAGAGCTCTCCCGCAGCGAGCGCGCGGTCCTTCGCCTTCACGGCCTCGCTCTGCTCGGTCCGGAAGGCCTGAAGCCTCTCCTTCACGGCCGGGTCGCCCAGCGCGAGGATCTGTGCGGCGAGTATGGCGGCGTTCTTCGCGCCGTGCCTGCCGATGGACATGGCCGCCACGGGGACGCCGGCCGGCATCTGGACGATCGAGTAGAGAGCGTCGAGTCCGTGGATGCTCCCTCCATCCATGGGAACCCCGATGACCGGGATAGGCGTGAAGCTCGCGATGACCCCCGGCAGATGCGCGGCCAACCCGGCGCCGACGATGGCGACCTCGATCCCGCGTTCGGCGAGTCCCTCGGCGAGCGCCGCCGTCGCCCTCGGCGTTCGGTGAGCCGACGAGATGTGTATCGTGTGTCCGATGCCGAGTCTCTCGAGGATCTTCGCGGACTCACGCATCGTGGGCAGATCGCTGTCGCTGCCCATGATGATCGCCACTCGGGGTGTCGCCTCCGCCATGTCTCGCTCCTAGTGCTTGAAGTGCCTCTGGCCCGTCATCACCATCGCGATGTTCCGCTCGTTCGCCGCGTGGATCACGCTCTCGTCACCCTTCGACCCTCCCGGCTGGATGATCGCGGTCACGCCGGCCTCAGCCGCGGCATCCACGGCGTCACGCATCGGGAAGAACGCGTCCGACGCCATCACGCTGCCCTTCACCCGGTCTCCCGCCTTCCAGACGGCGAGAACGCTTGCGTCCACCCTGCTCATCTGCCCTGCGCCGATGCCCACCGTCTCCGTGTCCCTCGCCAGGACGATCGCGTTCGACCGGACGTGCTTGACGACGCGCCAGCCGAAGATCAGGGAGTGCATCTCCTCAGGTGTGGGATGGCGCTCCGTCACCGGCTTC
>CAZAQL010000039.1:0-19385 GCA_964487295.1 uncultured bacterium
GGAAGTACCTCTGGTTCGTCAACAACTCCAACTTCCTGAGGTGGTTCACGACGAACGACAGGATGGACGGGCTCGTTCACTCGAACGACTGGATCCGCATCAACGGCGATCCGTGGTTCGGCGACAAGGTCACGACGACGCGCCCGAACCTGCTTGTTCTGTGGTGGTGGAGCGATCCGACCTTCGAGAAGGGCTACGAGGTCGACGTCGACAACGTCCCGCTTCCCAACCGCAACCAGGTACGCAACGTCCTGCGGAACGCCGCCCAGAGCGGGGGGCTCGAACTCGGCAATCTCAACGGGTCCGAGGCGCACTGGGAGCTCGTGCTCGGCAAGGACGGCAACGACGGCTTCCTGAGCTACCGCTCCTACCGCAAACAGGGTGGAAGCTACGTCTACAGCGGCTGGACCGACGTCAACATCGCGACACTCAACCCGCCGGTCGTCTTCTCGCGCAAGGAGCTCTGGATCGAGGGAACGCTCGATGGGCGCCTCACGATCGGCTGTCAGACCAACATCCACATCCGCGACGACGTTCTGTACGCCGACTCGACCCCGGGCAGCGGCCCCAACGCGGGCTGCGACGACATGCTCGGGATCATCTCCCGTTCCAACATCGTCATCGACCGCACGGCGGCGAACGAGAGCGACTGCGAGATCCACGCGGCGATCATGGCTCTCAACGAGTCGTTCGAGGTCGAGGATCCCTACTCGGGACCGCCGCGCGGCGAGCTCACCGTCTACGGTTCCATCACGCAGGAGGAGTGGGGGCGCATCTGCATGTTCGAGATCGCCGGGTGGATCATCCACGGCTACAGCCGCGACTACCACTACGACACCCGGATGCTGACCGACGCGCCGCCGTACTACCCGCAGACGGGCAGATACTACATCTCGAAATGGGACGAAGAGCTCGTGAGCTGACGCGCACCCCGGCGGCTCCGGCCGACGGCGCGCACTTCATCAGGGAATCGGAGCGAGGCGAATGCGACGGACGAGACGCACGATGACCGTCAACGACGAACCACAGAGAGGCCAGGATCCGGTGAGGCGTGAGGACAAGCTCTCCTTCGGGAAGAAACGGCTCGGTGACATCCTGATCGCCGCCGACGTGCTCGATGAGGAGCGTCTCAAGACCGCTCTGGAGCAGCAGAAGGTGACGGGGGAGCGGCTCGGCGAGGTGCTCATCGGGACCGGCAAGGTCTCCGAGGTGGACATCATCAGCGCGCTCGCGTCGCAGCTGGACATCCGCGTGTTCCACGCTCCCGGTGCCGGGGCCATCGATCCCGAGACCACCCTGCTCATCCCGGAGCACATGGCCCGCAAGCACAGCGCACTGGCCGTCGCGCGCGAAGGGACGACCCTGACCGTGGCGATGGCCGACCCGCTGGACATCGTCGCCATCGACGATCTGCGGGTCGCGACGGGCATGGACATCCGCCTCCAGGTCGGCCGCGGAGAGGACATCGAGAAGGCCATATCGACGGCCTACACGAACGCGAACGCGGGCCAGGACCTCGAGGAGGCGATCGAGGGAGCGAAGCTGGAACTCGGCAGCAGCAAGCGCGGCGGCTCCCAGAGCGTCTCGGAGCAGGAGCTCCGCAACAAGGCCGAAGACGCGCCCATCGTTCGGTTCGTGGACCTCATCATGGGGCAGGCCATCGCGCAGCGCGCGACGGACGTTCACATCGAGCCGCTCAAGGATCGCGTCGTGGTCCGCTACCGGGTGGACGGTGTGCTCTACGATGCCATCACGCCGCCGCGGCAGTTCAGCGACGCCATCGTCGTGCGCATCAAGATCCTCTCCGACATGGATGTCGCGGAGCGGCGGATCCCGCTCGACGGGCGCTTCACCGTGCGGATCGACGGTCGTGAGGTGGACGTTCGCGTGTCGACCATCCCGACCGTCTACGGCGAGAAGATCGCGATGCGCCTTCTGGACAAGTCGGCGTTCACCGGCGACATCCAGAATCTCGGCTTCGAGGCCGAGACCCTCGAGCTCTTCCGCAAGGGGCTTCGAAAGCCCTACGGCATGGTGCTCATCAGCGGACCAACGGGCTCTGGCAAAACGACGAGCCTCTACGCCGGCCTCTCCGAACTCGACAGGACGGGCAAGAACATCACGACGCTGGAGGATCCCGTCGAGTACTACCTCGACCGGATCAACCAGGTGCCCATCAACACGAAGGCCGGGATGACGTTCGCCAAGGGCCTGAGGGCATTCCTCAGGCAGGACCCGGACATCATCATGATCGGCGAGATCCGTGATCTCGAGACGGCCGAGCTCAGCGTGCGTGCGGCGCTCACGGGCCATCTGGTGCTCAGCACCGTCCACGCCAACGATGCTCCGTCGTCCATGATGCGCCTCGTCGACATCGGCATTGAGCCGTACCTGGTCACGAGCTCCGTGCACCTGGTGATGGCGCAGCGCCTCGTGCGGCGCGTCTGCGACGAATGCAAGGTGGAGTACACCCCGGAGCCGCACGTGCTCGAGTCCGTCAAGAACGGTGAGCTCGACGGGGTGACCTTCTACCACGGCACGGGCTGCAAGCACTGCAAGGGGCGCGGATACCGTGGCCGGGTCGGCGTGTACGAGCTCATGGTTTCGACGCCGGAGATCGTCCGCATGGTGCTCGACGGCAAGTCGGCCGACGAACTCAAGCGCCGGGCGGTCGAGCAGGGCATGCGCACGCTCCGCGACGGCGCGCTCGCGAAGGTCCGGGATGGAGTCACGACGATCGAGGAGGCGCTCAGCATCGTTGCTGAGACCGCCTGACGCACACGCACCGAGGAGGAGAGGCGTGGCGCAGTTCGAATACACAGCGAAGAACATGAGCGGGGCGCGCACGACGAACGTCCTCGCCGCGGAGTCGGCGCAGGCCGCGGCCGACATCCTGCACGCTCGCGGACTCGTGGTCCTGTCCGTCCGCGAGGTGGGACAACGGCTCGGCTCGAAGCTGACGGAGGGCAAACCCCTCTTCGGGCGAAACAGGGTCAAGGGCACGCAGGTCGCGCTGGCGACGAGGCAGCTCTCGACGATGCTCAAGGCCGGACTTCCGCTGATCCGCGCGCTGAACGCGCTGGCGACCGACGGAGGGGGCGACCTTTCCACGGTTCTCAAGTCGGTGGCGGACGACGTGGCCAACGGCGAGACCTTCTCGAAGGCCCTCTCGGCGCATCCGAAGGTCTTCTCGAAGCTCTACGTGAGTCTCGTGCGCTCGGGCGAGGAGAGCGGCAGCCTCGATCTCATCACGCGCCAGCTGGCCGAGTATCTGGACCGCTCCGAGGAGATCAAGCGGAAGGTCAAGTCCGCACTCGCGTATCCCGTGTTGATGATCGGATTCCTGATCGTCGTGTCGGCCGTGATCTTCCTCAAGATCATCCCGATGATGGCGGAGACCTACGAGAAGCTTGGTGTGGCGCTGCCCACGATCACTCAGCTCGTCGTCAACATCAGCAACTTCGCCGTCTCGAAGATCTGGCTCTTCGCGCTTCTGGCCGTCGGGATGTTCGTGGCGATCAGGCTTCTTCGTGCCAGCGATCAGGGGCGTCTCTTGCTGGATCGGCTCAAGCTCAACGTGCCGCTCTTCGGGAAGATCGTGACGAAGGTCGTGACCGCCAAGTTCCTGCGGACGCTCGGCGTGCTGGTTCAGAGCGGCCTACCGATCATCGAGGCGCTCACGCTGGCCGGTCGAACGTCGGGCAACATGGTGCTCGAAGGGGCCTCGAACAGGATCGCGGAGTCGGTCTCTCGCGGCGGCAACCTCTCCGACGGGTTCGCCGACGTGGACGTCTTTCCGGAGCTCATCGTGCAGATGGTGGCGACCGGCGAGGAGACCGGAAGCCTCGGCGAGATGCTGAGCGAGATCGCGGATTTCTACGACGAGCAGAGCGAGACAGCGATCAACACGCTCGCCTCCGTCATCGAGCCGGTGATGATCATCCTGGTCGGCGGCATGGTCACGGTCGTCGTGGTCGCGACGTTCCTGCCGATCTTCACGATGGGACAGGCGCTCAGGCGCGGAACGCACTAGCCGGCTTCGGGAGGCGCCAACAGGAACGAAGGTTGCATAGCTCTTGTGTGTCCGGGCCCGTGCGGGCCTCGAGAACGCTGAGGAACCACAGACAACAACAGAAGGCAAGCAGTACAGGATCGAAAGGGGGGAGTTCCCATGAGGTGCGAGCCGGACGTGCACCCCGGCTCCGGAAGGTAGGTAGAGGCAGCAGGCAGACAGCGGCAGCATCGATCAGACGGAGGTAGGACGATGTTCAAGCTCAAGAACCGCAAGGGATTCACGCTGATGGAGCTCATGGTGGTCGTCGTGATCGTCATGGTGCTCGCCGGTATCGGCGTGCCCGTGTACATGAACTACATCAAGGAAGGCAAGAAGGCTGAGTCGTACGCCATCATCGACGCGGTCAACGCCGGCGCGAAGGTCTACTTCCAGAGGAACGGGACCTATGTCGGCGGGACGCTCGACAACTTCCTGGCCGCAGACGACGTCGGCAACGCCCAGTACTTCACGTACGCTCTGGCCGATCTGGCCGCCACGGGCTACACGGTGACGGCCACGGAGGCGGGTACCTGGGCTCCGGCGAACGCGAAGGTCATCTTCACGGTGACCGGCGCGAACGCAGCGAACAGCGACGCCGGTACGGGTGCCTTCTCCGAGACCGGGTGGTAAGGAACTCACGTGCCGGGGCCGCCTCCGCGCGGTCCCGGCACACCCCCTGCCGTTCGCGCGGCGACGGCAGCGAGGAGCCAGCTGTGCTTGAGCGCATTCGAAACGAGCGAGGCACGAGCCTGATGGAGAACATGGTCGCTCTGGTCGTCTTCTCCATAGCCATCATCTTCCTCTACAACATGCTCTTCAGCGGGCGGATGCTCGTGGAGACGGGAGGGGAGCGGAGGATGGCTCTGAAGCTCGCGGAGCTCAAGATCGAGGAGCTCAGGGACGCAGGCTACAACTCCGAGGGCAATGACGACGACTGGACGAGCGTGAGCATGACGGTGGGCACACACCCGTCCGTTGACGGCACCGTCCTCATCGACGACCGCGGGACCGATGAGACGACGGACGACCTGATGGGGGACATGGTGTGGACCGTTCGCGACACGGCCTGGTCGGTCGGAGGCGGAGTTTACGCCGAGTGCAAGGTCGTTCGCGTGGAGGTCGGATGGACGCAGGTCCATCCGCGCGATGAGGTCGCGCTCGTGACGATGGTCCCGGCTGAGGACTAGGGGCGAACCCGTGACACTGAGCGAGGTACTCATAGGGACGCTCATCGCCGGCTTCATCGTCGTGGCGGCCTTCACGATGTACGTGACGAGCGTGGAGACGTGGCAGCAGACATCGACGCGACTCGACGTTCAGCGGGACGCCAACCTCGTGGTCGACATGATGCTAAACGACATCCGCGCCGGAAGCCGCGTGACCATCTCGCAGGCGAACACGCGCATGGACATCCACCGCCGGACCGTCGCCGGCAGTGACAGCCTGACGAACGCGTACTACCTCGAGGGGACCGAGCTCAAGAACCTGGCTGAGACGGTGCTGCTCGACCGGATCGCGGATCTGAGCTTCACCAGCGGGAACGGACACAAAGTCACGGTGCTCATGCGGATCGAAGACGATCTTGGTACCACGGGGATATCGGAGGACGACGAGGGCATTCGGTACGAGGCCGTCGCCGTCACCAGGAACTAGAGACTGGCGGCAGGAGGGATCATGGGACTTGGCTCAAGGCAGACGGTGACCGGCATCGACGTCGGTTCGTCGAGTGTCAAGGTCGTACGGCTGGCTCACGGTCGAAGTGGACCCGAGGTGATCGGGATCGCGCTCGCCGATATTCCGGTCGTAACCGCGGACGACGACGAGGCCTCGCGCGACGCACGTCGCGTCGCGGCCATCAACCAGGCGCTGTCGAGCACGGGGATCGACTCCGGACGGGTCGGGATGGTGGTCAGCGCGGTGAGCGGTCCCTCCGTGAGCGTCAAGCACGTCGAATTCCCAGAGATGACCGACAAGGAGCTCGGCGAGTCCGTGATGTGGGAGGCGAAGAAACACCTGCCGTTCAGTCCCGAGGGCGTGGACCTCGACTACCAGCGTCTCGGCAGGGCTGATGCCGAGTCGTCGGAGCACGCGCACGTGCTCCTGGGCGCGGCGCAGGAGGGCGTTCTCGAGGATCACCTGGGGCTGCTCCTCCGTGCGGGCATCGAGCCCACCATCGTCGATCTCACGCCGGCCGCGCTGATCAACGAGGTGGACGAGGAAGGCCTTGTCAACGGCCAGGCCGTCGCCGTCGCGGATCTCGGCCGGACGACGGCGACTCTCAGCGTGTACACGCGCGACGGCTTCTTCTTCGCACGTTCGATCCCCGTGGCAGCCGACGATGCGGACTGGCTGGGCCACGTGCTGACGGAGGTCAGGTTCTCGCTCACGTTCTACAACAACGAGACCGGTCGGAAGGGCATCGAGTCGCTCTATCTGGCCGGCGGTCGAGCTCTCGAGCCGGGGGTTCCGGGACGTTTCGCCGACGCGCTTGGCGTTCCGACGGAGCTCCTGGACCCGCTGGCGGCGGCCGGAGCGTTCGAGCTGGACGACGCTCTCCTGGCCCAGAGTCCCCGCTTCGCGCTCGCGATGGGACTCGCGAGGAGGAGGTAGACGTGCTCTTCAAACTCAACATCTACCGACTCGGCGAGGAGCGGCGCAGGCAGGAGCGTAACCGCACGCGCGCGCTCGCGATCGTCGTGTTCCTCGTCGGTCTGAATGTCGTCACGCTCGCGCTCTACGGGCAGGCGCTCTGGAACACGAATCGCGGACTCGCCGCCGCCGAAGCCCGCCTGACCGAGGTTCAGGGAATGGTCGACCAGGTGGTTGGTGAGGGCGGCGCCATCCGCGAGGAGCAGGTTCAGCTCCTCCAGACGCGGTCGGTGCAGCCCAGCTGGAGCAGTCTGATGGGGCGTCTGGGCGAGCTCACTCCGGAGAACGTCTGGTACATGCGCGTGAGCTACGCGAAGCCTCTCTCGGGCAGAGGGGCAGGCGACCACGCTCTTCGGCTGTACGGTCAGGTCAAGGCGAAGGACAGGGGAGAGAGCGTGAACGACCTCATGGAACTGGTCGACACGCTTCGGGCGGACAAAGCGCTCGCCACGTGCTTCGGGAGCGCGACGCTCGCGACCATGCGGTGGACCGAGGAGAGCGACCACGAGTACCTGAGAGGACTGCACTTCGAGATCGAGCTTCCGATCCTGGGTCCGGCGACGGGAGGCGAGTATGACGGTGCGTGACAGAATCGGCATCGCGATCCCGATCGCCGTGCTGGTGGCCGTGATCGTCATGACGGTCGGTGTCTATCGGCCGAAGTGGACGCGGCTCATGGAGATGGTCGGCGAGGTGGCTCGTGCGGAGAGGGTGCTGGCCGAGTCCATCGATCACCAGGGCGAGTTCGATCTTGCGAAGGACTTTCTTCCCCTCGAGGGCGAGACCGTCGGGTCGGCCGATCAGGCGTTCCTGACGAGCATCAGCGCCGAGATCGCGGAGCTGGGGCTCTACCTCCTCGAGATCGAGCCGCGGGACCGCCAGAGGTTCAGCGAGAGCTACTATCAGAGTGCGTACGCAGTGGAGCTCGAGGGGAGCTACGACAGGATCCTCGAGCTGCTCGACTACCTCGAGGGGATCCCCGAGGTGGTGGAGGTGGAGGCTATCGATGTCCGGTCCAACAAGGTGATCGCGGGACACGGGCACAGGACGCTTCTGACCTTCAAGGTCACGGGATACTAGACAGCGGCAGGACCGCAGGGCGCATGCGCCCGGAACAGGACGGAGCCGGATGAAGACGCAGCACATCATCGTGATGGTCCTGGCCACTGTCACGACCATCTATATCGGAACCGGCGTGATCACGAGAAGCGCCGGGATCACCGGCCGGATCGGCAGGCTCGTCAACGAGGCGAGCGCCGAGAGTTCGAGCCGGCACGACGACCTGACGCAGCTCCTCGAGGACCTCGAGGCTCGCGCGCAGGCGGACTCGCTGCTGCTTGAGCGGGATCCGATGCTGCCGAAGGAAGCCAGGCGGAGCACTCAGACGCGGACGAGCACGGTTCCGGCCAGTCCGGCCAGGTCGTCCGTCGAGGTGACTGCCCTGATCATCGACGAAGAGAATCCCATGGCAGTGCTGTTGACCGGGGGCCGCAGCATCACCGTTGAAGAGGGCGACACAGTCAATGGCGGCCTGGTGGTGGAGATCGGGAGCGACGGCGTGGTGCTCCGGTACGAGGACACGACGCGCACCTATCCGTATCCATCCGGCAAGTAGGAGGAGGTTTCAGAGATGAAGCAGATCGCAGTCGCGATGAGCGCGACACTGCTCGTCCTCGCCCTCGCCATTGCGGTGTCGGCCGAGGAGAGAAGCGGGATCACGGTGTCGGTGAGCGCAAAGGAGACGCAGCTCACGGACGTGCTGACGATCCTCGCCAACAAGAGCGGGCTCAACATCGTCACCAGTCCGGCCGCCGAGGGACAGGTCATCTCCGTTCACTTCGTGCATACGCCGATCGAGGAGGCCCTCGATCTGGTCGTGAGGGCGGCGGGGCTTGGGTACGAGAGGATCGGGAACTCCATCCTCGTCGGGGAGCACGATGAACTCGTCCAGGGCACCGGCCTCGATTCGTACGTCATCGACCTGCAGTTTGCCGATGCGTACGAGCTCGAACCGCTCGTGGCGAAGATCGCCGATCAGGTCACGACGGATCCGGGCGGCAACCGACTGGTCGTCGTGGCGTCGCCGGGGAGTATCGAGGACGTGCGGCAGGTGATAGCGAGGCTCGATGTTCCTCCCGTTCAGATCCTGCTCGAGACCGAGGTCGTCGAGGTGACGACCGACGATCTCCAGGAGTACGGCATCGACTGGGCGAAGCTCACGAGTCAGACGGTCATCTTCTCGGAGGGGCAGCCCGAGCCGTCGTCGCCCGACGGGATCCCGACCGAGATGGAGTACCTCGGGACGACGAAGTTCGACATCGACGATGTGGGGCGGCAGGCGCAGGCACTCGAGCTCGCCATCGACTTCCTGGAGGGAGAGGGGCATGCGCGGCTGCTGAGCCGTTCCACGCTGGCCACGCTGAACAACCGGACAGCCGAGATCCACATCGGCGACGTCATCCCGTACACCGTTTCCGGTGTGACTTCTGCGGGCGCCGTCGAGGTGACAGTAGAGCGCGAGAACGTCGGCGTGACCGTCAGCGTGACGCCGCGCGCGGCGGGGGACGGCCACATCACCGCGCTCGTGGAGCCGAACGTCTCGAGCATCGTGGGTTGGAAGGGACCGAACGACGAGATCCCCTGGACGAAGGAGCGCCGAGCGGTCACGCAGGTCCGCGTTCGCGACGGCGAGACCTTCATGATCGCCGGGCTCCTGAACGAGGACACGAGCACCGAAGAGCACAAGATCCCTCTGCTCGGCGACATCCCCATCCTTGGCTACCTGTTCAAGCACGTTAAGGACCAGACGAAGACGACGGACCTCATCATCAAGATCACTCCACGCATCATTCCGTAGATGGGCGAGGGGAGGGCGCGCGGGGGTCAGGCGCCTGAGCCCGAGCCATCCAGACGCGGGGCGGTCCATGTGGCCGCCCCGCGACGAGGGTCCGAAGCATGAGCCTCTGGCCCTCGAGAAACGACGGGGTCCCCGAGGGGGCCCCGCGCTTCATTTGCCTCCCGGGGGTTCATCCGATATACTCCCAGTTCGAGCCGTTCGCGGGGCGCACGCGCTCCAGACTGAACCGCCGAACCGGGAGTGTGACATGGCTGAGTACGATCTCGTCGTCGTCGGCGCGGGACCAGCGGGCCTGACAGCAGGCATCTATGCCGGCCGGTCGCGCCTCAGGACCCTCGTGCTCGAGATGATGATGCCCGGCGGACAGGCGGCCATCACCCACCTCATCGAGAACTACCCCGGCGTCAGCGCGCTGGCAGGTGCCGAGCTCGCGTCCCGCATGCGCGAGCAGATGGAGAGCTTCGGCGCTGAGCTGGTCAGCGACACCGTCACGGCCATCACGCCGGTGGACGGGGGATTCGAGTTGGCGCGCTTGGGCGGGGCCATCTCGGCGCGCGCCGTCATCATCGCCAGCGGCACGGCCTATCGGAAGCTCGGTGTTCCCGGGGAGGACGAGTTCGCGGGGCGTGGCGTTTCGTACTGCGCTACGTGCGACGGGCCGTTCTATCGCGACCAGGAGGTCGCCGTCGTGGGTGGGGGTGACAGCGCGCTTCAGGAATCGCTCTATCTCACGACGCTCGTGAAGAAGGTCTATCTGATCCACCGTCGGGACGAGTTCAGAGCCGTACCCGTCCTTGCGGAGCGCGTCCGCGGCCACGAGAAGATCGAGTGCATCTGCAGTCACGTGGTCGAGCGGATCGAGGGAGGTGCCTCGGGCGTCGAACGGGTCACGCTGACACCGGTGGGCGACGGGGAGAAGCGCGTGCTCGACGTCCCGGGCGTGTTCCTCTTCGTCGGCCTCGCGCCCAGGACCGATTTCGTCGCCGACCTGGTCGAGCTCGACGAGGCGGGCTTCATCCGTGCCGGAGAGGACACGAGGACGGGAGTGCCCGGCGTCTGCGCCGCGGGGGACTGCCGGCGGAAGCTCCTGCGACAGGTGGCGACGGCGGTCGGGGACGGCGCAACGGCCGTTCACGCGATCGAACGATATCTCGACGACGGCGAGTGGTAGTCCGCACGTGCGGACGAGATCGGAGGTGGCTGTGAAGGATCTGCTGAAGCAAGCGATGGACGAGCTCCGGTCGCGTGGCGTCGACTACGCAGACGCGCGCCACGTGATCGGAACGAGCGAGGTCCTCGTCATGAAGAACGGCAAGCTCGAGACCGCCTCGGTCATGGAGTCGCGCGGTTTCGGGATACGCGTCCTGGCCGGAGGTGCATGGGGGTTCGCATCGAGCTCTCTCGAGACGCCGGACAGCGTGCGTGCCGTGATGGAGCAGGCTCTGAACATCGCGCGCGCGAGCGCCAGCGTGGGCGGCGGCGGCATCAAGCTCGACGAACGCGAGGCCGTCGTCGATCGCTACGAGAGTGTATTCGAGGAGGACCCGTTCGAGGTTCCCCTTGGTGACAAGCTCGCCATCCTGTCGGATTGCTGCGAGGGGATGAGCCGCACGGACGGCGTGAAGCTGTCGACCGCGTCGATGATGAGCTTCAGGAACGACAAGCTCTTCGTGAGCACCGAGGGCAGCGAGATCGAGCAACTCATCGTGGAGACCGGCGGCGGGATCGCGGCCACCGCCATGAACGACGCGGGCGAGCGGCAGACGCGCTCGTATCCCGCGAGTTTCCGTGGCGACTACGCGACGCGCGGGTTCGAGTTCACCCGCTCGCTGGACCTGGTCGCGCACTCAGAGCGGTGCGGCAGCGAGGCGCTCGAGCTGCTCAACGCCGAGGAGTGTCCCGCGCTGCACACGAATCTCATCATCGGGGGTTCGCAGCTCGCGCTACAGGTGCACGAGTCCTGTGGTCATCCCATCGAGCTGGACCGCGTCTTCGGAACCGAGGCCTCGTACGCCGGCACGAGCTTCCTGACAACCGACAAGCTCGGTTCGTTCCGTTACGGCTCCGATCTCGTGAACATCGTCGCGGACGCCACGTGCGAGGGGGGTCTCGGCTCGTTCGGCTACGACGACGAGGGCGTGCCCGCTCAGCGCACGGAGATCGTTCGCGAGGGCGTCTTCACCGGGTATCTCTCGAGCCGGGAGACCGCTCCGAGGATAGGACAGAAGAGCAACGGGACGATGCGGGCCGACGGATGGAACCGCATACCGCTCGTTCGCATGACGAACATCAATCTGCTTCCCGACAAGGGGACGCTCGAGGATCTCATCGCGGGCACGGACGACGGCGTCTTCGTCGACTCGAACAAGAGCTGGAGTATCGACCAGCGGCGCATCAATTTCCAGTTCGGCTGCGAGATCGCCTGGGAGATCAAGAACGGCAAGCGGACGCGGATGTTCAAGAACCCGGTCTACACCGGCATCACGCCGGAGTTCTGGGGAGGATGCGACGCCGTATGCGGCGAAGAGGAGTGGCACATCTTCGGCATACCGAGCTGCGGGAAGGGTGAGCCCGGCCAGACGGCGCACGTCGGTCACGGCGTGGCTCCGGCGCGATTCAGGAACGTCGAGGTGGGAGGGAAGCGATGATCGAGAAGACCAGACTGACGGCGCTTCTCAAGGAGGCGCTTCGAAGCTCACCGGCCGATGAGACCGAGCTCGTCGCGTGGAGCGGAACACGCGCGCTCACGCGGTTCGCCGAGTCGTCGATCCATCAGAACGTGAGCGAGGAGAACACCATAGTGACGGCGCGTGTCGCCGTCGGCAAGCGCCAGGGCGTCGTGATGACGAACCGGATCGAGCCGAAGGAACTTGGGGCCGCTCTCGAGCGGGCGACCGAGATCGCCAAGGCGAGCCCCGAGGACCCCGATTTTCCGGGTCTGCCGAAGTCCGATGCTGCTCCGCAGGCGAACACGTACTCCGCGGCGACGGCCGAGATGACGCCGGCCGACCGTGCCGAGGCGCTCGCCGAGGCCGTCGATGTGGCCGCGGCGCAGAAGACCACGCTCTCCGGGGCCTACCGCGTGAGCGCATTCAGCACGATCGTGGTGAACACGACTGGGACCGAGCAGGCGTACGACGGTACGGACGCGTCCCTCTCGGTGTTCGCTACGGATGAGAACAAGGTCAACGGCGCGACCGGCGCGTACTCCAGGGGGATCGAGGGGATCGACGTCGTCGGGACTGCCCGAATGGCCGTCGAGAAGTGCGTCGCGGCCGCGAACCCGGTGACCATCGACTACGAACCGATGGACGTCGTCGTGGAGCCGCGGGCCATCGCCGAGGTTCTGAGCTGGCTCAACTTCACGGCGTTCGGAGCGAAGCAGGTCCACGAGAACATGTCCTTCCTGGCCGGGCGTTTTGGCGAGAAGGTGATGGGGGACAACATCACACTTGTGGATGACGGCTACGACGATGACGGGGTCCCCGTGCCGTTCGACTTCGAGGGCGTTACTAAGAAGCGGGTCACCATCATCGAGAAGGGCGTGGCCACGTCACCGGTCTACGATTCGACGACCGCCGCGAAGGACGGGGTCGAGTCGACGGGACACGCCGGCATGGCGGCCTACCGCGGCGGGCCGTCGTGCAGCAACCTCTTCGTGCTGCCAGGCGACAAGACCCGCGAGGAGCTCATCGGGATGGTCGATCGCGGGGTCTACGTGTCCAACTTCCACTACGTCAACGGCCTGCTGGATACGCGACAGACGCTCTTCACGGGGATGACCCGGGCGGGGACCTATCTGATCGAGGACGGAAAGGTCACGCGCGCCGTGAAGAACATGCGGTGGACCGACAGCATGATGCGGGCGTTCTCGAACGTGGCCGCGATGACCAGGGAGCGTGAGACCATCGGCGCGTCGTGGGGAGCCATAGGCTCGGTGACGACACCGACCATGCTGATCCGCGGGTTCAGGTTCACCGGCGCGACCGACTTCTAGACCGACAGCGGGGCCGGGTCTGCAACGGATTCGGCCCCGCATGCATCAAACATCTTTGGTATGCTCGAGACTCCTGAATCACGCAGCCTGGGAGACAGGAGGGAACAGGTGTACGGGGACATCAAGGCGATCGGTGAGAGAATCGAGCGCGAGAGCGCGTTCGTTCCAACGCTGCTTGCCGAGATCGACAAGGTCATCGTCGGACAGCAGTACATGATCGAACGGCTGATGATCGGGCTTCTGGCTGACGGGCACGTGCTCATCGAGGGCGTGCCGGGTCTTGCCAAGACGCTCGCCGTGCGCACGCTCTCGCGTTGCATCAGCACGAGCTTCCAGCGGATCCAGTTCACGCCGGATCTCCTGCCGGCCGATCTGATCGGGACCCTCGTGTACTCACCCAACAGCGGGACCTTCAGCACGAAGAAGGGACCGATCTTCTCCAATCTCATCCTGGCCGACGAGATCAACCGCGCTCCGGCCAAGGTGCAGAGCGCACTGCTCGAGGCCATGCAGGAGCGACAGGTGACCATCGGGGACGCGACCTATCCTCTGGAGGCGCCGTTTCTCGTGCTGGCCACGCAGAATCCCATCGAGCAGGAAGGGACCTACCCACTGCCTGAAGCGCAAGTCGACCGGTTCATGCTCAAGCTTCGCGTCGGATACCCGTCGCGCGAGGAGGAGCTCAGGATCATGGACCGGATGGCCGGCGGCGCGGAGCCCGAGGTCTCCGCTGTGGTGTCGCCCGACACCATCCTGGCGGCGCGCAGCCTGGTCGCCGGCATCTACGTGGACGAGAAGATCAAGCAGTACATCCTGGACATCGTCTTCGCGACACGCGATCCGCAGGACGCCGGGCTCGATCTGGGCGACTACATCTCGTACGGCGCTTCGCCCCGGGCGTCCATCTACCTGAGCATCGCGGCCAGGGCCCACGCCTTCCTGCGTGGGAGGGGCTACGTGACACCCGAGGACGTCAAGGCGATCGCAATGGACGTGCTTCGCCATCGGGTGATCATCACGTACGAGGCGGAGGCCGAGGACATGACGTCCGAGGACGTGGTCCAGCGCATTCTCGACAACGTGGAAGTCCCCTAGCAGTCGACCGGCTCGTGACCGTTGCGCGTCGCCGCCCTCAGGCGTCGCGCCCAGACCGCGTGGAGTGCCATGCTTCCGAGGGAGATCCTCAAGAAGATCAGGCGGATCGAGATCCGCACGAAGCGTCTCGTGGACGACGTGTTCTCCGGCGAGTACCAGAGCGTGTTCAAGGGACGCGGGATGGAGTTCGCGGAGGTGCGTGAGTACCTTCCCGGAGACGACGTGCGTTCCATCGACTGGAACGTGACCGCCCGGATGGGTCATCCGTTCGTGAAGAAGTTCGAGGAGGAGCGCGAGCTCACGGTGATGTTCGTGGTTGACGCGAGCGGCTCCAACCTGTTCGGAACGACCGAGCGATTCAAGTCGGAGCTTGCCGCGGAGCTCTGCGCGCTGCTCGCCTTCTCAGCGACGCGCAACAACGACCGGGTGGGACTCATCATCTTCACGGACCGCATCGAGAAGGTCGTGCCGCCGCAGAAGGGACGTCGTCATGTGCTCCGCGTCATTCGGGAGATCCTCTACACCCGACCTGAGGGACGCGGCACCGACATTCCGGGCGCCATCGACTACCTGTCGCGCGTGGTCCGGAGGCACGCCGTCGTCTTCCTGGTGAGTGACTTTCTGGCCGAGGGATACGAACGGGCTCTCGCGACGGCCGCTCGCCGGTACGATCTGGTCGCCGTCGAGGTGAGCGACCCGCGCGAGAGGCGCATCCCGGCCATGGGCGTCGTCGACCTCGTGGATCCGGAGACGGGCGAGCGGTTCCTCATCGACACGAGCGACCGTCGCTTCCTCAAGCGCTTCAGCGCCGAATCGGACCGCATGGCCGAGGAGCGCGAAAGGCTTTTCAGCAGGCTCGGTGTTGACTCGATCGACGTCCGCGTGGGGGAGCCCTACGTCGAGCCGCTCGAACGGTTCTTCAGGCTCCGCGCGCGGCGCGCCGGGGCCGGCGTGACGACGCGAGTCGGAAGGGGGCCTCGATGAGCGGGTCCGGCATGAGCGGGTCCGGAATGAGCCGCGCTCCGGGCGTCCGGCCGGCGCTCCTGGTCGTGTTCGCCGTGGCGCTCTGGGCCGCATGCGGGGCGACGGCCGCTCGTGCGCAAGGCGACACGACGCAGCCGGCGGACACCCTGCTGATGGTGCACGCCAGCGTCGAGCCGGATACGGGCACGGTCGGGGATCGGCTCGTGCTGACGCTCACGGCGACGCACGATCTCGACACGGCGCTGGCCTTTCCAAGACTGGCCGGCGAGATCGCGCCGTTCGAGGTGCTGGACGTGGTCATCTACCCGGCGGACGAGACGGTGGACGGCGTATACGAGCGCCGCGACGTCGTCATCACGTCGTTTCAGACGGGAGAGCACGTGATCCCCGGCCTCGCGTTCCACGCCGTCATGTCCGGCGGCGACACCACCGTGGTCCGCACCCGACCGGTCGGGGTGGTCGTCAGGAGCGTCCTGACGCCCGAGGACCTCGAGGGCGAGCTTACTCCGCGGGACATCAAGCCTCCGCGTGAGCTCCCGCGCGCGAAGTGGCCATGGCTCGCGGCGGCGGCCACGCTCATCGCGCTCTACGCGGCGTGGCGTTTCCTCCGACGCCTGCGGCGCCGCCCGGAGGCCGAGGAGACTCAGGACGCAACCGACGAAGAGCGTCGCCGCGCCGCTCACGTCGTCGCGCTGGAGCGGCTCAAGGCCATCCGTCGAGGTGGACTGCTCGAGCGGGGTGAGATCGAACGCTTCTACGTGGCCCTGACGGACGCCGCGCGGCGCTACATAGGAGACCGCTTCGGCGTTCCGGCCATAGACCGGACGACCGCTGAGCTCGAACCCGAGTTGCGGGCGGCGGCGCTGGGGGATGAACGCATTGTGTGGCTGCGCGGGCTCCTGGAGCGCGCTGACCTCTCGAAGTTCGCCCGGACGGCGCCCTCGACGGAGCGGGCCGGGCGCGACCTGGACGAGGTGGAGGAGTTCATCAGAGTGACGCGATTCAGGGACGTCGAGGAGGATGACTCGGTCGGAGGGGCACGCTCCGGGAGCAGCGAGGAGGATGACTCGGTCGGAGGGGCACGTTCCGGGAGCAGCGAGGAGGATGAGTCGGTCGGAGAGGCACGTTCCGGGGACAGCGAGGAGGACGAAGGCGATGTGGCGATTCGCTGATCCCGAAGCACTCTGGCTGCTGCTTCTCGTGCCCGTCTACCTCGTGGTGGCGCTTCGCCATCGTGAGAAGCTGGAGCCGGCCGTGTCATTCCCGCTTGCGCGGCTGGCGCGGAGCGTCTCGGGCAGGTCGTGGATGTGGAAGCGTGCCGCCGCCCTGACGCTTCGTTCGGCGCTGCTGGCGCTCGTCGTGCTGGGGCTGGCTCGACCGCAGGCCGGCCGAGGAACCGAGACCGTGCTGTCGGAGGGAATCGACATCCTGTTGGTGCTGGATGTCTCCGGCAGCATGAGAGCGGAGGACTTCAAGCCGGACAACAGACTCACCGTGGCGAAGTCCGTCGTGGCCGACTTCATCGAGGGTCGCGTCTCGGACAGGATCGGCATGGTCGTGTTCGCGAGCGAAGCGTACACGCAGTGCCCGCTGACGCTCGATTACGATGTGCTGCTCGAGCTGCTCGATTCCGTCGAACTCGGGATGATCGATGAACAGAGCACAGCCATCGGGCTGGCGCTCGCGACGGCTGCGAATCGCCTCCGGGAGAGCGACGCCGAGAGCAAGGTCGTCGTGCTGCTGACCGACGGGCGGAACAACGCGGGACAGATCGACCCCGTGACCGCCGCGCAAGCGGCGGCAGCACTGAACATCAAGGTGTACACGGTGGCGGCCGGCACGCCCGAGGGCGGACCGATCCCGGTCGACGACCCGGTCTGGGGGCGGCGCTACGTCACGGTGCCGACGGACATCGATGAGGATGTCCTGCGCGAGATCGCGGCGATCACGGGCGGTCGGTACTTCCGGGCGAAGACCGAGGGCATGCTGGCCGAGGTCTACGAGACCATCGACCAGCTCGAGAAGACGAAGGTCGAGGTGAAGCACTTCACGAGCTACACGGAGCTCGGACCGGGTCTGGCGCTGGCCGCGATCCTCGTCGTGCTGCTCGAGCTGCTCCTGAACGCGACCGTCCTGAGGAGGATGCCGTAGGATGCGCTTCGCCGCCGATACCGAGGTGATGTTGCTCTGGTACCTGGGCGCGCCGCTTCTGGCCGCCGCGGTGCTGGGGTGGGCCGTACTGAGACGCAGGCGAAGCGCGGCCGCCGCCTTCTCCGAGCCGGAGCTGTTCGCGCGCATCGCTCCAGAGCAGACCTTCGGCGCGGCCGGCGCCCGTGTCTGGCTCGCCATCGTGCTGGTGGTCGCGCTGGGATTGGCGGCCGCGCGTCCGCAGACCGGCACGCGCCTCGGCGTGGCGAAGCGCCACGGGATCGACCTCATGCTGGCGATCGACGTGTCCGCTTCGATGCGGGCTCAGGATCTCCGGCCGAGCCGGTTGGACAAGGCGAGGCGGGAGGCGATGACGCTCATCGGTCTGCTCGACGGAGACCGTGTCGGCGTCATCACCTTCGCAGGCGCGGCCTTCGTCCAGTGCCCGTTGACGCTGGACTACGGAGCCGCCTCGATGCTACTTTCCGCCGTGGAGCCAGGGACGATCTCGCGTCCGGGGACGAACCTGAGCGCCGCGATCAGGAAGGCCACGGCGGCGCTCTCGACGCGGCCCGACCGCTCGAAGGCGCTCGTCATCTTCACGGACGGTGAAGGGCACGAGGAAGACCCCGAAGAGGCGGCTCGGGAGGCCGCCGAGGCGGGCATTCGCGTCTACACGATAGGCCTCGGCTCCACCGCCGGAGAACCGATCCCGCAGTCCGAGGCGGAGGGAGGCGGCTACAAGAGAGACAGCGGGGGCAACATCGTGATGTCCCGGCTCGACGAAGGAACGCTGATGGACATCGCTTCCGTGACCGGTGGCGCCTACTACCGCGCGACCGCGGGCGAGCGAGAGCTTCGCGCCATTGAGGAGGAGCTGTCGAGGATGGAGCAGGGGGAGCTCGAATCGCGCATGCTGGCGTTCTACGAGGAGCGATTCCAGGTTCCGCTGCTGGCGGGACTCGTGCTTCTCGTGGTGGGGACCTTCCTTCCGGCGCGACGGCCGGGCCGACGGGGTCCGCTGCCGCGGCCTTTGATCGTGCTGTTGTTGGCGGCGGTTCTTCCGTTCGTCACCGGGTTCGGGGAGACGCCGGGCGGACATAACAGGAAGGGTAACAAGCTCTATCGTGAATCGAAGTACAACGAGGCTCTGACCGAGTACCGCAGCGCGCAGGTGCTGGCTCCCGAGTTGCCGGTCCTCGGTTTCAACGCCGGGAACGCGCTCTTCCGCACCGGGGACGTCGAGGGGGCGCTCCGGGAGTATCAGCGAGCAGCGTCCGTTGGAGACGATCAACTCGCTGCCGAGGCGTTGTTCAACGCGGGAGACGCCCTTATGGCGGCCGGCGATCTGGACGGCGCCATCCAGGCGTTCCGGCAGAGCCTCCTCCGAAACCCGAACGACATCGACGCGAAGTACAACCTCGAGGTGGCGCAGCTCGCCAGACAGCAACAGGACCAGCAGCAGGAACAGCAGGGTGAGGGGGGCGAGCAGGACCAGCAGGATGGGCAGGACCAGCAGGATGGGCAGGACCAGCAGGGCGAGCAAGGCGAGCAGGACCAGCAGGGCGAGCAGGACCAGCAGGGCGAGCAGGACCAGCAGG
>CAZAQL010000039.1:19485-22187 GCA_964487295.1 uncultured bacterium
GGCGAGCAGGACCAGCAGGGCGAGCAGGACCAGCAGGGCGAGCAGGACCAGCAGGGCGAGCAGGACCAGCAGGACGGGCAGGAGCAGCAGCGAGGCTCGTCCGCCGAGAGCGGAGAGCAGCCCGAGCAGGCGCTTGCCATGACGCCCGAGGAGGCGGAACGCCTTCTGGACGCGATCGCCGAGGGGGAGCGGGAGCTCCAGGCCGAGCTCCGGGCGGCCCAGGCACGCAAGCGGGAGAAGGTCGAGAAGGACTGGTGATCGGATGAGACGGCTGTTGAGACTCGCGATCGTGACGACGGCGCTCCTGGCTGTGGGCGTGGAAGCTGCCCCGGCCGAGGTCTCCGTGACTCTGTCCACGAGTCACACTCGCGTCAGCGTGAACGATGCGTTCAGCCTCTCCGTATCGGTCGAAGGCGCCCTGAACGTGCCGTCACCCGATCTCGGAGCGATCGAGGAGCGCTTCTCGGTGCGAGCGTCGGGCAGCTCGACGAACATGTCCTTCGTGAACGGTCGGATGACGCAATCGAAGAGCTTTAGCTACACACTCCTTCCTCGTGAGGCCGGAGCATTCACTCTCGGACCCGCGAGCGTGGTTGTCGACGGTACCGAGTATCGGAGCAACACGGTCGAGATCGATGTCGTCGAGGGCGGAGCTCCAGCCGCCGCGACCGAGCCTGAGATCCGTCAGAGCAGCCAGAGTTCGGATGGGCGGGACGTCTTCGTCACGACATCCGTCGACCGCCGCACGGCCTTCGTTGATGAGCAGATCACACTCTCATTCAAGTACTACCGGCGGGCGGAACCGTTCCGACAGCCTTCCTACGAGCCTCCCGACCTCACGGGTTTCTGGGTCGAGGATCTGGACGAGCGTGACGAGTACATCGAGGTCGTCGACGGGAAGCGTTACCGGGTCACCGAGCTCAAGACGGCGCTCTTCGGAGCGTCCGCCGGAAAGGCGGTCGTCGGACCGGCGACCCTCGTCTATCACGAGGACGGTCCGGCCTTCACGTTCTTCACGACCCGGGGTCAGCGCCGGACGCTCCGAACGGACCCCGTCGAGATCGAGATCCGCCCGCTTCCTGAGGACGGTCGGCCGGCAGACTTCGAAGGCGCTGTCGGTCGCTATCGGCTGACGAGCTCCTTGGATGCGGAGAGCGTCGCGGTCGGCGATCCTGTGACGATGACCGTGACGATCAGCGGCGAAGGCAACATCCGTACCGTCTCGGCTCCCGACCTGAGCGGTCTCGACGGCTTCCGTGTCTATGAATCCGGGAGCTCGACGGAGGTGACACGGAAGAACGGGAAAGTCGGCGGCGTCAAACGATACGAGTTCGTCCTCGTGCCCGAGAGCGAGGGAACGAGGACCGTCCCGCCGGTCGAACTCGTCTACTTCGACCCGGTGGAGGAACGCTATCGGCGGACCGGGTCGGCCGAGCGCGTGGTCGAGGTGACCCCGGGGGCTGATGATGGAGGGCTTCCGGTGGCTCGCGCGGGCGTCGCTCGGGTCGGTGAGGACATCCGGTACATCCGGGAGACCCCGAGCACGCTGCGTTTCCCCGGAGAGCCGCTGCACGAGAGGCCCTGGTTCGCTCTGCTGCAGCTGGTGGGGCCCCTTTGGCTGGTGGCTGCCGTGCTGGCCAGGCGACGCGCCACGGAGCTTGGCGGGAACCCGCGTCTGTCCCGCTACCGAGCGGCGGCGGGCCGGGCTCGAGAGGTGCTGAGAGCGGCGGAAGCCTCGCTCGCGAACGGCCGCCTCGAGGAAGGGTGCTCCGGCGTGGCGCGTGCGCTCACCGATTTCATCGGGGACCGCACGGGAACGTCGGCCCGGGGTCTGACGCTTGCTGAGATCGGCGAGCTCCTGCGGGGTCTCGGGGCCTCCGAGGATCTCAGGCGGCGAGTCGACCGCACGCTGCGCGCGTGCGACGCAGCGCGGTTCGCCGGCGACACGGGCGGCGGCGAACCGTCAGGACTGGTCTCACAGGCGCGGGACTGTATCCGAGAGCTCACCATCTTGACGCCGAAGCCCCCCGGAAAAGAGGGTGGTCGCGGGTCGGGTTCGGGGAGTGGCGCGAGCCTTCTCTTGGTCCTGGCGCTTTGTCTCGCGGGCGCCGTGACATGCTCGGCGCAGTCCGATCCCGGAGCGGCTCCGTCGGGTTCGCTTGAGGAGAGCGCGCTCGAGCCCGCGTCGGAGGCTGTTCCGGGCGTGGACTCGATGAGCAGCGACGAGGCACTGTCTCTCTACCGGGAAGGGAACGCCCGGTACGCCGATGGACGATACGGACAGGCAGCGGAGCGCTATGAGCGCGTTATCTCGGGAGGCTACGGGGTCGCAGACGTCCAGTACAATCTCGGGAATGCGCGGTACAAGCAGGGAGAGCTGGGACGCGCCGTCCTCGCGTACGAGCGGGCGCTTCGTCTTGAGCCCGGTCACGAGGACGCCAGGGCCAATCTCACATTCGTCCGCGAGCGGCTGCCCGACCGCCAGGCTCCCATTGACGACGGTCCGTTGGCCGCGTTCGCGCGAGGCGTGGTCACCGGCACACGGATCTCCGCCATCGAAGCTCTTGGAAGCGCGCTCTTCCTGCTCGCGTGTGCCACGCTGGCTCTGGGCATTCTGCGCGGCCGGGTGGTCGGTTGGCCGCTGCGCACGACGGTGACGCTCGCCGTCCTGTTCGTCATCGTGGCGGGCGTCCTGGGTGTCA
>CAZAQL010000040.1:0-21975 GCA_964487295.1 uncultured bacterium
CCCGAAGATCCAGCTCAACGAGCGCGAGCTCGCCGACATCGAGATGATCGCCGTGGGCGCGATGAGCCCGCTCACGGGCTTCATGACCAAGGCCGAGTACGACGGCGTCTTGGACGACATGCATCTGCCCAACGGTCTCCCGTGGACCCTTCCGGTCACCCTCGCGGTCAAGCCGGGCGGCAGCGCCGAGGACTACGAGGAGGGCCTCGACGTCGCGCTCTGCCACGGCGACACCATCCTCGGCGTCCTCCACCTCGAGGACAAGTACGCGGTCGACCGCTCCGAGGAGGCGCGCAAGGTGCTCCTCACCGAGGACCCCGCGCATCCGGGCGTCGACTATCTCGACTCGATCTCCGACATCTACCTCGGCGGCGAGATCTCGGTCTTCGAGCTTCCGAAGCATGAGCTCATGAACCAGTACCGCCTGACCCCGGCAGATACCCGCAAGCTCTTCAAGGACAAGGGCTGGTCGACGGTCGTGGCGTTCCAGACCAGGAACCCCATCCACCGCGCGCACGAGTACCTCCAGAAGAGCGCGCTCGAGATCGTCGACGGGCTGCTCATTCACCCGCTCGTCGGCGCCACCAAGAAGGGCGACATCCCGGCCGACGTCCGGATGGACTGCTATCAGGTCCTCATCGACAACTACTACGCCAAGGACCGCGTCGCCATCACCGTGTTCCCGGCCGCCATGCGCTACGCCGGGCCTAGAGAGGCGATCTTCCATGCATTGGTGCGCAAGAACTACGGCTGCACCCACTTCATCGTCGGGCGCGACCACGCGGGCGTGGGCGACTACTACGGCACGTACGACGCGCAGTACATCTTCGACGAGTTCGATCCCGACGAGCTCGACATTACGCCGCTGATGTACGAGCACGCGTTCTTCTGCACCCGCTGCGGGAACATGGCCTCACAGAAGACGTGCCCGCACGGGAATGAGGACCACGTGTTCCTCTCAGGGACCAAGGTCCGCGAGATGCTGTCCAACGGAGAGCTTCCGCCTCCGACCTTCACTCGCCCCGAGGTCGCGGAGGTTCTGAAGAAGGCCTACCAGACGGAGGGCGACTAGCATGGCCAGGAAGAAGCTCCTCATACTCGGCCTCGACTGCATGACGCCGCAGCTCGTGTTCGACGAGTGGCTCGATGATCTCCCGACCATCAAGGGGATCATGTCGAAGGGCACGTTCCGTCCGCTCTTCTCGACGATCCCGCCGATCACGGTCCCGGCCTGGATGTCGATGATGACCTCCCAGGACGGCGGCCAGCTCGGCATGTACGGGTTCAGAAACCGCAAGAGCCACGACTACGAGGCGCTCTACACGGTCAACGCCAACAACGTGAAGGCCAAGACCCTGTGGAACCACCTCTCGCGCAACCGGCTCTCGTCACTGGTGTGGGGCATCCCGCTGACGTACCCGCCCAAGCCCCTCAACGGAATGATGGTGAGCTCGTTCCTCACGCCGGACAAGTCCGTGCAGTGGACGTTCCCCGCGGAGGCGGCAGCCCAGGTGGACGCCGCCGCCGGCGGCGACTACATCATCGACGTCAAGAACTTCCGGACGGACGAGAAGGAGCAGCTGCTCGAGCAGATCTACGAGATGACGCGCCGTCGGTTCAAGGCGTTCCGCCACTTCTACAACGCCGGCGAGTACGACTTCGCGATGATGGTCGAGATGGGCGTGGACCGCATCCACCACGCGTTCTGGCGCTACATGGACAAGGCCCACCGCCTCTACGAGCCGGGCAACCAGTACGAGAACGCCATCCACGACTACTACGTCTACCTCGACGAGGAGATCGCGCTGACGCTCGAGCTCATCGACGAGGACACCGAGGTCATGCTCGTCAGTGACCACGGCGCCAAGACGATGAAGGGCGGCTTCTGCATCAACGAGTACCTGCAGCAGGAGGGGTACCTGACGCTCAAGGAGCAGCCCGCCGAGCCCACGAAGCTCAAGCCCCACATGATCGACTGGTCGAAGACGAAGGCCTGGGGCGAGGGCGGCTACTACTCCCGCATCTTCATGAACGTCGAGGGGCGCGAGCCCGAGGGCGTTATCCCGGCCGATGAGTACCACGAGGAGCGCGACAAGCTCATGCACAAGCTCCAGCACACGGTCGACGAGAACGGGAAGCTCCTGGGCACCGTGGTCTACAAGCCCGAGGAGATCTACGAGCAGATCGTCAACATCCCGCCCGACCTCATCGTCCACCTGGGCAACCTCGACTGGCGGAGCGCAGGCTCGGTCGGCATGGGCACGATGCACATCTTCGAGAACGACACCGGGCCCGATGACGCCAACCACGCGCAGGAGGGCATCTTCATCACGAGCATCAAGCTCAGTACCTCGGTGTCGAGCAAGAACCCGTACTCGATCTTCGACATCGCGCCGACGGTGCTCGACTACTTCGACATCGACGTGCCGGACGAGATGATCGGGGAGTCGCTCTTCGGCGGCGACTACATGGAGCAGCCGGACTCGCTGGCGGACAAGCTCAGGTCGCTCTCGTCCGAGGTCGGGCGCGAGTCGGAGCGCGGCCACCGGCCGATCCCCGGCGGCGACGCCGACGAGGTCAACCACGGGACGAAGGCGGACGAGGACGGGTTCGCGGACACGGGAGACTAGCAACGACGCGGTCGGCAGGCTGAGGCCGGTCGACCCGCACGACATAGGTACTGGCCGGGCCGGGGAACTTCGGAGGTGAGATCCCTGCCGATGCCTCGGCCCGCCGGTGCCTGCTACGAGCGTTCATACGAGGCGTTGATACGAGGCGGCACGAACGGCCACACGAGGGAGGACCGATGAAGAAGGGATTCACACTCTGGTTCACGGGCATGTCGGGCGCGGGCAAGTCGACGCTCGCCGAGGCGGTGGAGAAGGAGCTTCTGGAGCGCGGCCTCGGCGTCGAGATCCTCGACGGCGACGTCATCCGCACGAACCTGTCGAAGGGCCTCGGGTTCTCCAAGGAGGACCGCGACATCAACATCCGGCGCGTCGGGTTCGTCTGTAACCTCCTGACGCGGAACGGCGCCTGCGCCATCGCGGCCTGCATCTCGCCGTACAAGGCCATCCGCGACGAGGTCCGCGAGATGATCGGGAACTTCGTCGAGGTCTACTGCGAGGCGCCCATCGAGAAGCTCATCGAGCGCGACCCCAAGGGCCTCTACAAGAAGGCGCTGGCGGGGGAGATCAAGGGATTCACGGGCATCGATGATCCGTACGAGGCGCCCGAGAAGGCCGAGATCGTCGTGAAGACCGCCGAGGAGTCGATCGAGGAGAGCGTGGCGAAGATCCTCCGCACCCTCGAGCTCATGGGTCACATCCCGGCCGCCGAGGGCGGCACCGAGTACTCCGAGGAGGAGGAAGAGGAGATCAAGAAGCGGCTGAGCGACCTGGGCTACATCTAGGATCCGCTCGTTGATGCGATAGCTGCGGCCGGACATCCAGGACTCGCCCCGGATGTGGCCAGCGGCCCCGCGCGGGCGCGGGGTTCAGCGATGCAGCTGGCACGGGGAAGCCCCCGGCCTCGAGAGAGGCGCGGGGGCTTCCTGCGTCATTCCGGGCTCTGACGATACAAGGCCTTGGTCGCTCTGCAGATGGCCGGCTCAACGGGGCTCTGGCAGTCGGAGCAGAGGTACGCCGTGTGCGTTGAAGCGGGCGAGGAGGAGATGACGGCCAAACTCCTGCTGCTCAGGTAGCGTTCGCCGGCGGTTCGTTTCTCTTGACGGACGCGGGAGGAAGGAGTAGCTTTGCCACTGTGACTGTCACTCAATTGCGTCTCGCGCGGCTGCGGTGAGGCGCGGGCGCGGGGCGCGTCAGTCTCCAGATCGGTCCTCCACCTGGGCACCCACCCGGGCGCGACCAGGAAGGGGGAGTCACGCCATGGTGCGCCTCTCGACATCCATACCGAGTCGCGTTCCGCGACCCTGGTTGACCAGGCACACTGCACTCGTCGCCGCGGTTCTCGCCGCGGCGCTGCTCATCCTGCCTCCGTTCGTCGGCTCCTCCCGGGCCGACAGCTACCCGACGCTCTCGCAGATCCAGAGCGCGTGCGCCGACTCGGGCTGGACGGCCGGCAGCAATCCCATCTGGAACCTCTCCTGGACGGAGAAGTCGAAGCGGCTGGGCCTCATCCTTCCGACGACCGAGGAGGAGGAACTCGGCACGCGGTCGGAGCTCATGCCGTCCGACGATCTCCCCGCCGCCTGGGACTGGCGCAACGTCAACGGGCGGAGCTACGTGAGTTCCGTGAAGAACCAGGGCTCGTGCGGGAGCTGCTGGGCGTTCGCCGCCTGCGGCGCGCTCGAGTCGCTGCGCGAGATCCACAACGACACCGAGTGCGCCATCGAGAATCTCTCCGAGCAGTTCCTCGTCTCCTGCTGCAAGGGCAACAGCGGCTGCGACGGCGGCAACCCGACGAAGACCGCGAACTGCCTCCGCGATACGGGAACGGTGAGCGAGATCTGCTTCCCGTATACGGCGGCCGATGACCCGTGCAGCGACGCCTGCGACGACTGGTCGTCGGAGCTTCGGAGCATCTCCGCGTGGAGCTGGTCGAGCACGTACCCGAGATACCCGACCCTGAGCGAGCTCAAGACGGCCGTCAAGCGCGCGCCCGTCTGGACGACGCTCATGGTCTACGCCGACTTCTACGCGTACAAGTCGGGCGTCTACCGGCACGTGGTCGGACCGCTCATGGGCGGGCACGCGGTGCTCATGGTCGGCTACAACGACACGACGCGCTCGTTCACCTGCAAGAACAGCTGGGGTGCGAGCTGGGGCGAGAGCGGCTACTTCCGCGTCGCCTACTCGCAGCTGGCGCCCGGCGGCTGCCAGTTCGGGCGCTGGACGCAGGACTACTACCTCGGGATGGTCGCCTGCTGGCCGTATGACGTCGATGAGACCGTGGCCTTTGAGTGGGAGGAGGTCACCGGCGCAGGCACGACGTCCGAGCTCACCCCGGTGAGCTTCCCGTTCAACATCAAGTACTTCTGCAGCGAGCAGTCGTCGGGCTCGATCTCCATCAACGGGTGGACGTCGATGGTGGACTACGGCGTCTCGAGCTGGCCGGAGTACTCGACCATCCCCTCGGACACGGGGCCGCCGTCGATGGTGGCGCCGCTCTGGACCGACCTCGTCGCGACCGGCAGGAACTCGGGCGTCTACCACGGCGATACGGGCGACGGGCGGTTCGTCGTCGAGTACCGGGAGATGTCCCACGCCGAGGATCCGACGGCGCTCGAGACGTTCGAGATCATCTACTACGACCCGGAGCTCTATCCGACGAAGACGGGCGACGCGCGCATCAGGTTCCAGTACCTGCAGCACTCGCCTCAGATCGATCTCTACCCGGGCTACACGGTCGGCATCGAGAACGATCCGCAGACGTGCGGGACGCAGTACTATTCGAGCCTCGAGCCGGCCCTGCCCGACGGGGGTGAAGCGGCGGGCGAGGCGCGGGCCCCCGAGTGGGGCCGCGGCGGAGGCGGGACGTACTACCGCGGGCCCGTCTACCCGGGGCTCGCCATCGAGTTTACGGCGATCCCGGACGGGGAGAACGATGTGCAGCCCGAACAGGTCGGCGGGCTCACGGCGATCTACGACGAACCGTACGTCGTTCTGGACTGGACGAACCCGCTCGACGACACGCGCGGGTTCGAGCTCGACTTTCTCGACGGCGGCACCGCCCACTGCGACGGGGAGGCGATCGCTTACTCGGGCGGTGAGCCCGGTGACGCGATGTCCTACGAGTACCGGGAGCAGGCGACCGGCTCGCACAACTACGAGGTCGCGGTCCACGTCGGCGCCCGCTGGAGCGATACGAGCGCGGTCGAGTTGAACATCCCGCCGCGCGTGGACATCGCCGACCACGACGTCGGCAACGTGCGGTTCTCGGTCACCGACATGGGCATCTGCGGGTATCTCGACGGTACCCAGGCGGAGGGCAGCGGGTTCCGCTACGGCGGGACCGAGGACAGCTGGCTCTATCTCGGCGGACTCTGGGCGGCAACCGACACGGCGTATGCGCTCAACCGCGACTTCGACGCCGACCCGTACGCCGACTGGATGTTCCGTGCCGACATCGAGTCGCCGAGCCCCGCGCATTCCGATCAGGACTACCTCGCCGTCTTCGACGACGGCGGGCATCCGTTCCCACGCGGCCTCCAGGTCACCCAGCGCAGCATGGCCTGGGACGACGCGCCGTACGACGACTTCGCCATCCTCGACTACGAGCTCTTGAACGCCGGGGACACGATGCTCGAAAGGCTCTGCGTCGGGCAGTACATGGACTGGGACATCCCACCGGGCAGCGGGGGAGAGAACTCGGCGGGCACGGACACGTTGCTTCAGCTCGCATACATGTGGCGCGATGCCGGTTACCCGTACGTCGGCGTGGCGCTGCTCGAAACGGAGCCGGGTGCCGGCCCGCCCGTCTCGAACCTCACGCTCGTCCACAACGCCACCTACGTCTACCCGACCGAGTACCTGCTCGACACGGACAGGTACCTCTTCCTGAGCGGGGGCGACCCCGAGCACGTCGTCCCGCAGATGCATGAAGTTGCCGACTGGAGCGCGCTCGTCGCGGCCGGTCCGTTCGATCTGGATGCGGGCGCGTCGGTCACGGTGCCGTTCGCGGTCGTGGGAGGGGACGACTACGCCGACCTCGTGGCGAACGTCGCGCGGGCTCAGGAACTCTACACCGCGCTCGGCGTGAACGTCCCGGGGGATGCCCCGATCGAGTACCGGCTGGAGCTCGGCCAGAACCGGCCGAACCCGTTCAATCCCGTCACCTCGATCCGCTACGTCCTGCCGCAGGCGGGCCGGGCGCGGCTCAGCGTGTACGATGCGGCCGGCCGGCTCGTCGCGACGCTCGTCGACGGGCCCGTGAAGGCGGGGCCGCACGCGACGGCGTGGGACGGGACGAACGATGAGGGGATGCAGGTCTCATCCGGCGTCTACTTCTGCCGGCTCGAGGCGGCGGGGGAGACGCGCGCGATGAAAATGGTCTTGCTCAAATAGGAACCGGCCGCGGGCATCGGCGAGAAGGGCTCGCACAGGAAAGACCGGGCACGCCTGATGGCGTGCCCGGTCTTCGTGTTCATCGTCGGGTGTGGGCAATGGGCGCAGGCAATGCGCGCGGCCGATCCTCTGATGCGCTCAGCGGTACATCGCCTTGATGCGGCTCCAGGTCCGTTTCTCGACGGGCGTCTGACTGACGTCGTAGAGCACGACCCGATCAGTGCCGTCGGCGTGGCCGCTGTCGAGGTGCAGAATGGCGAGGACGTAGCCGTAGGGCGTGTCCGCCATCGCCGCGCCGGCCGGGTCGGAGTATTCGGGGAGTGTCGTGTACGTGCCGAGCAGGTCACCGTCCGTGCTGTACTTCTCGACCCTGGCCTCGACGTCGTCGGCGTAGGTCATCCACAGGCAGTCCAGGTCCTCGTCGTAGGCCATCCCGTAGCGGAATCCCGTGCCCGCGGGGATGATCTCCTCGATGCTCGCGGGTGGCCCGTTCCACGAGCCGTCCCACTCCACGCGGTAGACCGCGTCGTCGTAATTGCAGCAGTAGAAGTAGGTGCCGTCGTACGCCAGTCCGCGGTTCGGCGTGAGCGGTCCCCCGAACCATCCGACGTAGTTCCCGGACATGTCGAAGCCCCGGATCCTGCCGTCCTCGCTGCCGAACATGTATGTTCCGTCGCAGACGAGGTCGCGGCAGCCCCAGTGCGTGCCGTCCACCTGGATGAGACTGTCGACCAGCGCTCCGGAGGTGTCGTAGATCCAGAACATGGTCGTGTCGCCGTAGGCCAGCGGCACGCCGGAGCTGACCCAGAAGTTCGTCCCGTCGAAGCCGATGCCCCAGCTCCACGGATGGTCCACCTCAAAGGAGTGGACGATCGTGAAGGACGAGCGCGGAGCCTCGTCCGCGGCCGCTGGGGAGACCAGCGCGACGGCGAGCAGTCCGACGGCGAGCAGGGCGATGATTGGCAGTGTGCGCATGGGGACCTCCTTCCTAGGTGATGCTGTGCAATCTAGCGTGCCACGAAACATCATACCACACTTTGGCTCTCGCTTCCAGTCGTGAGCCGGACCGGGTACCAGAGCATGCCGATCGGTACGCGCACCAGGCACTCAACCCGGTCCGTTCGGTGACAGAGATGCGTCGATCGCGGCGGCTTCCGGTCTCGGAAGTCGCTCGACTGCTTCGAGTATGTAGCATATATTGACAAGCGCGCCATGATGGAATAGCATCTCGTGGTGTCCGGTCTCGGCTGCGAGGGGATGAGATGACGAGCGATCCGACGATGCAAAAGCCCGACGAGCGCGTGTCTGGAGACGGCGCGCCGACCATCGACTGGCGCGCCCGCGCCGTGGCATCGGAGGTCGCCTACTCGGTCGCGCGCGGCGGCGCGGCCACCGAGCACGAGCGCTATGTCCACGTCCACAACGAGACCGTGCCGTGGGGGGGCGACTACAATCGGGCCGTCGGCGTCACGGCCGGAAGCTCCGAGGAACTCGAGGAGATCATCCGCGCGGTCTTAGTTGATCGCCCGGGGCCCCGTCTCCATGCGTGAGAGGAGAGAATGGAGTTCCTGTCTTCGATCGGCGTCTTCATCTTCGCCGTCCTCCTGTGGAACGCGATCGTCAACGCGAACCGCTGGCGGGGGCGTCCCGGCGAGCGGGGGACAAGTACGCTTGACCGCCTCAACTATCGGGAGCACCTGTGGTACGAGCATATGGCCGCCGCGGAACGTCACCGTGTCGCGGGCGAGACCGAGGAGGAGAAGCTGGCGCTCTTCAGGGCGTGTGAGGTTGGTGAGCGCCTCGGTGAGGATCACGAGCTCCACGTGGCGGCGCTGCGCCATCTCGGAGTCTATTGGATTCGCGTCGGGAGGGCGCCCGTCGGGCGCGGTCTGCTGAACCAGGCGCTCGAGAACAGCAGGGAGTACTTCGGGGAGAATCACCCTGTGACCTGCTTCTCGGTCGCCGAAATGGCGTGGGGCCACGAGCTCCTGAAGGAGTCCGACACGGCGGATTCACTCATGGCCGACGCCCTGAAGCGCGCGGAATCGCTTGAGCCTGCGGAGCCGTGGCTCGTCGCGGCGATACACAAGCAGAGCGGTGAGATCGCGGAGCATCGCGGCGACCGCGAGCGTGCCGAGCGGCTCTACGAACAGGCCGCCGAGATGATGATCGAGAACGGCGAGCCTGGTTCCCCGCCCTTTGAGGATGCCGTGCACGCTCTGGGGCGGATGTACTTCGGCGCGGAGCGCTTCCAGGCGTTCGAGTCGCTGCTGCGGCGGGTGCGGGAGTGTGCGGAGGAGCGGCTCCCGGAGGGACACCCCTACATCCATGTCAGCATGGTCAACCACTCGATCGGACTCAATTACGTGGGCCGGAACGCCGAGGCCGAGGCAGTGGTCCGGCGGGCGCTCGAGCTGCAAGGCGGGCTCGAGGGGCGCCCGCCTGGCGAGCGACTGGAGCTTCTCAACGGGCTGGCTCAGCTTCTGATCGCGCAGGGCAAGACGGGCGAGGCCGAGGGCGTCCTGACGAGCGCGATCGAGGAGGGCGCGGCGGCGGGTGCATCCGAGACTCCGGCGATGGAGCATCTGCTGGGGACGATGGCGATCATCCACGGGCGCGACGGACGAACCATGTAGTCGAGCGTTCGGCCCGGCGTCCGTTGCCCGGGAGGCGGCCGGGGCGGCGCCGAGGAACCGACCTACCGGAAGAGCGACTTGATCGCGCCCCAGCTGTGCTTCTCAACGGGCGACCCGCAGTCGGCACAGCCCTCGTCGTACGCCCCGATGAGGAGACCGCAGTCGTTCAGCGGTGCGTCGTCGAGACAGGGCGAGTCCGCGCAGAGAGAGAGATCCTGGTAGGTGATTCCGCAGAAGTTGGGGTCGGCGGTCATGTTGCCGTTCTGGGTGTCGAGCCCGGTCAGACAATCGACCCAGTCGCCGCCCTCGTTCTCGTAGAGGCAGCAGCACGAGACCGTCGGGACGACCCCCGGCTGGCAGACGACCGCGCTCGAGCCGTGATTGAAGGCGATGATCGTCTGCTCGAGCGTCGGCTCCGACCAGCCCCAGATGTGGATGCCCGCTCCTCCCGAAGCGTAGCGGACGCTGTTCTCCACGATCGTGCAGCTGCTGACGAGGACGTCCGAGTCGGAGATGAGGTAGATGGCGCCCCCGCTCTCGGCCTCGTTCCCGTAGAACCAGCTGTCCTCCACCGTGGCGTCCGAGTACTTCATATGGAGGGCACCTCCGTCGAGCGCCTGCGTCGAGTTGTTCAGGAAGCCGCACTCGTGGAACTCGGTGTGGTCGCCCTGACAGCGGGCCGCTCCGCCCGAGTACCACGCGACGTTGTCCTCAAACTCGCACATCGAGAAGGCGGCCTCGGTTGTCGTGGAGAGGAGGGCACCGCCTCCGTACGGGGCATCGTTGCCTTCGAAACGGCACTGCGTGAACGTCGGCGCCGCCTGGAGGTTGACGTAGACGCCGCCGCCGCCCGAGGAATCGTTGTCGGCCGTGTTGAGCTCGAACAAGCACTCCGTGAAGGCGGTCGTGGTGCCCAGGTACTGGATGAACGCGCCGCCGCCCCGGTCGGCGTGGTTTCCGGTGAACGTACAGCCCGCGACGGAGCCGGGCGTGGTCTCAAGGTAGAGCGCGCCGCCGTTGACCGTGGCGGAGTTGCCCGTGAACGTGCATCCGTAGATCACGGGGGTGGAGGAGGCGAAGGCGACCGCGCCCCCGACACTCGTGGCTCTGTTGTCATCGAAGACGCAGAAGTCGATCGTGAGTTCAGCATTCGATTGTGCGTAGATCGCGCCGCCGATGGTGTCACTCCCGTTCTGAAACCCGATGGCGCGCACCAGGCAGCCGGTGACACTGGCGCACTCGAGGATGCGTCCGCGGGTCGTCCCCCCGTCGATGACGGTCGTGGTCGGGTCCCAGTTCGCGCTGTCGAGCGTGACGCGCTGCGGCATGAAGAGGCCGGACTCGTAGTACGTGTCGGGCGCCAGCCGCACGGTGTCGCCGGGTGCGGCGTCGGCGAACGCGTCCGCGATGGTCGGATAGTCGGCCGGGACGTGGAGGACCTGGCCGGTCGGGCGTGGCGCGCCGGGGGCTGGCGCGGAGCTCAACACAACCAGAACGAGCGCGAGCGCGGCGGCGAGGGTCATGGCAGGGCGACGCATGGGACTCCTCCTGTGAGGGCCGCGTTGGCGGGCGACCCACTCACGATAGCGTCGGGATGTCTGAACGACAAGCCAAAACCGAGCGGGTCTCACGGCGCGCGGTTGCCCGCACTCGCGCCGGGCTGTATCATCGACGCAACGCGCAACTGTCCCCATCACAGGAGGCATCGTGGGACTCTTCGGACGGAAGAAGAAGCGGACGCTGGTCATCGGGCTGGACGGCGTCCCGTACTCGCTGCTCGAGACGTTCATGGCCGACGGCACGATGCCGAACATGGCACGGCTGGCGTCGCTCGGCCATCTCTCCCGGATGAAGGTGACGCTCCCCGAGATCTCGGCCGTGAGCTGGCCGTCCTTCATGACGGGGACCAATCCCGGCACGCACGGCATCTACGGGTTCGTCGACCCGAAGCCCGGGAGCTACGACATCCGTTTCCCGAACTTCAAGGATCTCAAGGCCCCGACGTTCTGGGAGAGGATGGGGGAGCGGAAGAGGCGCTCCGTCGTCATCAACCAGCCGTCGACATACCCGGCGCACGAGATCCCCGGAGTGCTCGTCTCGGGGTTCGTCGCGCTCAACATGAAGAAGGCCGTCTGGCCGCTCCACGTCCTCGCGGACCTCGAGGCCATGAACTACAAGATCGACGTCGACACCGCCCGAGCGCGCGAGGACCACGACTTCCTCTTCACGGAGCTCGAGTACACGCTCATGACGCGCAAGCGCGCGGCGCTCCACTTCTGGGAGAAGGAGAACTGGGACTACATGCAGGTCGTGGTGACCGGCACCGACCGGCTCATGCACTATCTGTGGGCCGCGCTCGAGGACCCGTCGCACGAGCGGCACGAGCAGGCGGTCGGCTACTACGCGAAGGTCGACGGCTTCATCGGCGCGCTCTTCGAGAAGTTCGACGCGGAGAACGGGCGCGACCGGGAAGGCGAGGGGTTCTACATGCTCTCGGACCACGGCTTCTGCGGCATCAAGCAGGAGGTGCGCGTCAACCGGTGGCTCGCCGAGAACGGCTTCCTCAGGTTCGAGGGCGACGACCCGTCGAACATGGAGGCCCTCGCGGAGGGGTCGAAGGCGTTCGCGATGGCGCCGGGCCGCATCTTCCTGAACCGCGCCGGACGCTTCCCCAAGGGCGGCGTCGACGACGCGTCGGCGCGGTCCATCCTGGACGAGATCAAGGACGGCCTCTCGAAGCTCACGTACGACGGTGAGCCGGTCATCCAGCACGTCTTCGAGCGCGATGCGGTCTACTCCGGTCCCGAGACCCGGAACGCGCCCGACCTCATCCCGGTCGGCCACCACGGCTACGACCTCAAGGACACCGTACGCGAGCCCGACCTCTTCGGTCGCACGAACCTCACCGGCATGCACACCTGGGACGACGCCTTCTTCTGGTCGCTCGACGAGCCGCCCGCGGGCTCCCCGCCCGACGGAGGGAGCGAGGTCGAGATCACACAGCTGGCGGACATCATCATGGAGGCCGTGGGGTGATCCGGCCGGGCAGGCCGTCAAGGGAGACAGGCTCTGGGGGTTGTATCCTCAGATTACAATATTAGGAGGTTGTTTTCTCTTGACACGAGCGCGTGTCAGGAACACTACGAAGTTGCGACCGGGCTCAGAGTTGCGATGCTGCCGGAGCGCATTCGGATCGTGACCGTCCGGGGAGAAATCGACACAGGACTGGACCGCGACACGATCGCAGAGATGGATGGCTCGGCGTTCCACCGGGGGAACGAGTTGATGATGGGCCTGAAGGAGTCGGGTCTCCCGTTCGCGATGGACTATGGGGATGGGGTGCTGGACGAAGCGGTGAGTGCACTCGTGAGCCTGGTGTGGCTGTTCCGCGAGGGACGGTCTCCAAGGCAGATGCAGGCAGTGGCCGCATACGAGGAACTCGGCACGCAGGCAGCGGTCGGCGAACGTCTCGGGACGACGCAGCAGAACATCTCCTCACCTCCGAGAACTCCCTGTTCTATCTCGCCGGAACGCTTGTCAACGTCGCCTACTCGGTCGTGTTCGCGCTCGGGCTCCGCTGGGTGATGGCGCACATGTAGAGCGCCCGCTCCCTGGAAGCCCAGCCGACGCTTCCGCTTGTCAGTCGGTGCGATATCGCACTATAATCACTGGGTTTGAGGTCAGCCGGGCCGGCGGTGCCGTTCCCGGCTCAACGCATAGATAGGGCGAACGGAGCGCGACCGTGTGGCACGATGACGACATCCTCGAGGACGAGCAGCCGATACGGCGCCTGCCGCTTCGGAGCATGCTTGCGCGGATCGTGCCGCTCTTCCGACCTCACGTCAAGCGGCTCGGTATCGCCACCTTGCTGCTGCTCGTATCGGTCGGCGCGATGCTCGCCGGGCCTCTCATCATCCGGCAGGTGCTCGATGTGAGCATCCCGGCGGGGGACCACACCGGCGTGCTCTGGCGCGGCGTGCTCTATGCCGGGCTGTTCGCACTCGGCATGGCGGCGGCCTACATCCAGGTCGTCATCGTCGCGCGCATCGGGCTTTCGATCATCACGGAGCTCAGGCTCGAGCTCTTCCGGCACCTTATGCAGCTCTCGATGGCGTACTTCGACCAGAACCCGCCCGGGAAGCTCATGGCGCGGGTCGAGAGCGATGTCGAGCGGCTGCGGGCGCTCTTCTCGGACGTGGCGGTCGCTCTTCTGAGGAACGTCGTGCTTCTTGGCGGAACGCTTGCCGTGATGATCGCCGCGAACGCGCGCGTGACGCTCACGATCATCGTCATCATGAGCCCCGTGGTCTTCTCGACCTACTTCTTCCTGCGCTACATCCGTCGGGCGTTCGGGACGATCCGGAAGCTCTATGCGAGGATCTCAGGGTTTTTGGCCGAGTACGTCCAGGGCATCCCGATCCTCCAGATCTTCGGGTACACCGAGATGGCGCAGATGGACCTGGCTCGCAAGAACGCGGACAAGTACTCGAAGGAGGTCCGCGTCTTCTTCCGCGAGTATGCGTTCTGGGGGTTCTTCACGTCCTTCGAGATCATCGCGGTCATGGTGATCATCTACGTCGGCGCCAGACATCTCTTCGGCGTCGCGATGACCGTCGGGACGCTCGTGATGTTCATCGAGTACACGCGGCGGCTCTTCTGGCCGCTCGTGATGTTCAGCGAGCAGCTCGATTTCATCCAGCGCGCCTTCGCGTCGGCGGACCGCGTCTTCGGCATCCTCGATACGCCGTCGAGGACGCCCGATCACCCCGACGCGACGGGCGACGTCCCCGACGAGTGGCGCGAGATCGCGTTCGAGAACGTGGGGCTCACATACGACGGGGGAGCCCGCGCGCTCGACGGGATGAGCTTCACCATCCGTCGCGGCGAGAAGATCGCGTTGGTCGGACTCTCCGGCGGCGGCAAGACGTCGGTGACGAGCGCTCTGTTGAGATACTACGAGCCGACGGACGGCAGCATCACGCTCGACGGCGTCGACATCCGCATGTACAAGCAGGAGGAGTGGCGACGTCGCATCGGGCTGGTGCTCCAGGACATCCACCTGTTCCCGGGCACGCTCGAGGACAACCTCCGCGTTCTCCGGGACGACATCCCGAAGGAGGCGCTGGACCGCGCGCTCGAGACCGTGCAGGCGACGGCGATGGTCGAGCGTCTCCCGCAGGGCTACGACACCGAGCTCTCGGAGGGCGGCGCGAACCTCTCGATGGGAGAGCGGCAGCTCCTGTGTTTCGCGAGGGCGATCGTCGACGATCCGGACGTGCTGATCCTCGACGAGGCGACCTCCTCCGTCGACCCGGTGACCGAGCAGCGCCTGCAGGATGCTCTGGATCACCTGCTCGAGGGGCGGACGTCCATCATCGTGGCGCACAGGCTCGCGACCATCACGAAGGTTGACCGCATTCTCGTGCTGCACGAGGGGCGGCTCGTGGAGGAGGGGTCGCACGCGGATCTCTACAACCGAGGCGGCGTCTACCGCGACCTGTTCGATCTGCAGTTCGCATCACACGTCATCGAGTAGTTCCCCGAGCCGGCGCGGCGCGTCCGGCGGGAACAGAACGACAGGATCATGGCAGAGACGACGACACACAGGTCTGAGCACGACGCTCCGAAGCTCTCGTTCAAGGAGCACGTCCGGTGGATCTGGCGCTACTGGCGCCCCCATCGCTCCGTGCTCGTGTTCATGCTCTTCTTCACCCTGGTCTCCACATCGGTGGCCGTCGCCTATCCGCTGGTCTTCCGATGGGTCATCGACCAGGTGTCGGGCATGTTCGAGCAGGGAGGGGAGACCGAGGGCATACGGACCGTGATGCTCATTCTCGGGGCGATCGCGTTCGGGCACTTCATCTCGCGGCTCTACCCGGCGGCGCGAGCGATGGTCAACGCGCGCCTGGAGCGCGACATCCGCGACAACGTGTTCGGCTTCCTGATGAAGAAGGACTACCACTTCAACAACACCTTCCGGACGGGCGACGTCGTCACGCGCCTCACCGACGACATCGCGGAGTTCCCGAAGGTGGCGTGGTTCAGCTGCTCCGGCATCTTCCGGGCGCTGGAGTCGAGCTCGAAGCTGCTCTTCTGCCTCACCGCGATGCTCATCATGAACTGGAAGCTCACGGCGCTGGCCGTCATCCCGCTGCCGATCATGATGTGGCTCTTCTACAAGCTCAGGCATCGCATGCGCTTCTACATGGAGGAGTCGCAGAAGAGCGTCTCGAAGACGAACAACCTGCTCGAATCCGCCTTCACCGGTATCCGGATCGTCAAGGCGTTCAGCGCGGAGCGGGCGCAGCACAGCCGGCTGACGGAGATCCTCAACGAGCGGGTCGGCATCCTGCTCGGTCTCGTCAAGCTCCAGACGATCCTCTGGTCCCTCGACGAGTTCGCGAGCCGGCTCGGCCAGATGGTGGTCATCGCGTACGGCGGGTTCCTCGTCATCTCGGGGGAGCTCTCGATCGGGACGCTGTTCGCGTTCTACGTCTATCTCGACATGCTGACGCATCCGATGATGGACATCCCGTTCCTGTTCATGACGGGGCAGCAGGCGTTCGTGTCGATCGACCGCGTCGAGGAGATCCGGGCGTTCCCGATCAAGGAACCACGGCCCGCGGGGCCCCCGTTCGACAGCGTCGAGGAGATCGCCTTCGAAGGCGTGTCGTTTTCGTACGACGGGGCGAGGGACACCGTATCCGACGTGAGCTTCGTGATTCCCGCCGGGCAGCGCGTGGCGCTCGTCGGTCCCGTCGCGTGCGGGAAGTCGACGGTGCTCAAGCTCATCGCGGGTATCGTCGGTGCGCAGAGCGGACGCATCCTCATAAACGGAGAGCCGCTCGCGAAGAGCGACTGGGAGTCGTACCGCAAGCTCGTCGGGTACGTGCCTCAGGAAGCGCTGCTGTTCTCCAAGTCGATCGAGGAGAACGTGCTCTTCGGGAGGACGGCGCCGGATGAACTCGAAGGCGAAGGAGGCGACGACGCGTCGGATGGCCGCGACGCGTCGTGGGCGGCGACCTGCCTGTCCGTGGCGCAGATGGACGGCGACCTCAAGACGCTCCCTTCCGGGATGAAGACGGTGGTCGGACAGCGCGGCTCGCTTGTGTCGGGCGGACAGAAGCAGCGCATCGCCATCGCCCGGGCGCTCGCGGGACAGCCGCAGGTGCTCCTGCTCGACGACTGCACGGCGGCGCTCGATGCGCAGAACGAGGACCGGTTCTGGTCGCGCCTCGACGAGGAGACCGAGAGCCGCATCACGTTCGTCGTCTCGCACCGCCTCGCCACCATCAGACGGGCCGACACGATCCTCGTGTTCGACGACGGTCGGTTGACGGACCACGGCACCCACGAAGAGCTCGTGGAGCGTTCCGAGACCTACCAGGAGTTCCTGCAGACGGAGCAGCGCAAGGCGCACCTCGCGCAGGTCGCGGGCGGCGAAGTGAGGCAACGGAGCCCGCGCCGGGGGCGGGTCTAGAGACGTCCGGAGGTGTTCGCGCGCCGTCAGCCGCGCCGGTGTCCCGCGCGAAGCTGTGCGAGGATCGCTCCGGCGAGCATGAGCCCGCATCCGACGAGCGCGCGCCCGGAGAGCTGTTCTGCGAGCAGCCACCATCCGCCGAGCGCGGCGAAGACCGCCTCCTGGCCCATGATGATGGCCGCATGCGCCGGGGGCGCGCCGCGCTGGCCCACGAGCTGCAGCGTGTAGGCGACGCCTACCGAGATGAACCCCCCGTACAGGATGGAGACGCCGGCGGCGAGGATGTCCGCGAGGACGAGTTCCTCGGCGGCGAGCGCGACCGCGAGGCTCAGGATCGAACAGGTCGCGAACTGGATGCAGGCGAGACGTGGGACGCTCATCCTCCGCGTGACCCAGGCGGCGTAGATGACGTGGCCGGCCCAGAACAGCGCGCCGATGAGCACGAGCGAATCGCCGAGACCGATCCTCAGGTCCTCGGTCACGCTCAGGAGGAAGAGGCCGAGAACGGCGAGCGTTGCTCCGATCCAGACGAGCGGACGGGGACGCTGCCGCCAGAACATGCCGAGCAACGGGACGAAGACGATGTAGAGGCCGGTGATGAATCCGGCCTTGCCCGCCGTCGTGAAGACCAGGCCGACCTGCTGCAGCGTGGCTCCGCCGAAGACGAGGACGCCGGCCCACGCCCCCAGAAGGAGGACGCGGGAGGACCAGCGCTGCTCGGGGACGTCGATGCGCGGGGGCTCGGATGCGCCGGGCCCCGGGGCCGTGAGCGGCACCGGGCCCGTGACCGCGGGGCCGGCGAGCCTGCGCGCGGTCGCCCTGTCGGATCTTCGGTCGCGGACGGTCGTCAGGCCCAGCATGACGAGCGCTCCGATGGCGAAGCGCAGGGCGTTGAACGTGAATGGGCCGATGTGGTCCATCGCGGTGCGCTGGAACACGAACGCGAAGCCCCAGATGGCGGCCGTCAGGAGCAGCAGCGACTCCGAGACGATGGGTGAACTCCGACCAGGCTCGCGGTGGGGCATGGGACTTCTCTCTCTCGGTGGACGTTCGGCGGGGTCCGGCTGCGCGCCCCGCCGTCTTTGTGGGACAAGCTCGGTCCGGCTGGGCGCCCCGGCCCGATTCCTGCATCTGAGCCACTTCCCCGGGAAACCGCGGGGCCGAATCTCCATCAGAGTATACGGGTGTGCGAACGGTCAAGGAAGTCCCATCCCCGCGATGGTCCGGCACTTGAACCGCTGAGGGGATGAGGGTAATATGGAAGGTCAGACCTTCTGACCTCGAGGGGGACTCATGTCCGCGTCCGGAAGACGCATGATCCTGACCCTGGCCGCGCTCGCCGCGGCGCTCGCGTATCCGGTGACCGCCCAGGCGTACGTCGGCCCGGGCGCCGGGTTCGCCGTCGTGGGCTCGCTGGGCATCGTCTTCGTGACGGCGCTTCTGGCGTTCGGCTCGCTCGTCTCCTGGCCCTTCAGGATGCTCGTCCGCGCCTTCCGCGTTCGGAAGGTCAAGGGCAAGAGCCAGGTCAAGCGCGCCATCGTCCTCGGGCTCGACGGGCTCGATCCGGTGCTCGCGAAGCGCTTCATGGACGAGGGGAAGCTCCCGACCTTCAAGAGGCTCGCCGAGAGCGGCAGCTTCAAGCCTCTGCGCACCGCGTGCCCGTCGATGTCGCCGGTCGCCTGGTCGACCTTCGCGACCGGTGTCGACGCGTCGCGTCACAACATCTTCGACTTCCTTGATCGCGACCTGAAGTCGTATCTGCCGATCCTCTCCTCGACGCGCATATCGAATCCGGAGCGGGTTCTGAAGCTCGGACGCTACCGCATCCCGCTCGGCAAGCCCTCGATCCGTCTCATGCGCAAGAGCCGCGCGTTCTGGTCGGTTCTCGACGACTGCTACGTGCCGTGTCACATCCTCCGCGTGCCGATCACCTTCCCGCCGGAGAAGCTCAGGAACGGCGTCCAGCTCTCCGCCATGTGCGTTCCGGACCTCAGGGGAACGCAGGGGAGCTTCACGATGTTCACGACGGACGAGGAGCGTGCCGGCAACTACACGGGCGGCACGCTGCTCATGGTCGAGCGGAAGGGGAACACCATCATCGGGGAACTCCCCGGACCGCCGAGCCCGTTCACCGAGGACCCCGCCGAGATGACGGTGGCCTGGATCGCCGAGCTCGACGAGTCCGCAGAGCGCGCGTCCTTCACGTTCGGCGACTCGCGGTTCGAGCTCGGGCTTCGGGAGTACTCCGACTGGATCACGGTGGAGTTCAACGCCGGTCTCGGAGTGAAGGTCAAGGGGATCGTCCGCGTGTACATCAACTCGATCTCGCCTCACTTCGAGCTGTACGTGACGCCGATCAACCTCGATCCGGGCAGCCCGGCGATGCCGATCTCGTATCCGTCGATGTTCTCGCAGTATCTGGCGAAGCTCCAGGGACCGTACGCCACGCTCGGCCTCGCCGAGGACACGTGGGCGCTCAACGAGCGCATGATCGACGAGCAGGCGTTCCTCGAGCAGACGTGGCTCATCAACGAAGAGCGGGAGCGGATGTTCTTCAACTCGCTCGACAAGAACCGCGACGGCGTGACCGTCTGCGTCTTCGACGCCACCGACCGCATCCAGCACATGTTCATGCGCTACCTCGACCCGGACAACCCATCGAACCGTGACAAGGACACCGAGAAGCACGCGCGCGCCATCGAGGAGCTCTACGTCCGGATGGACGGTCTCCTGGCCCGGACGATGGAGCACGTGGACGACAGGACGCTGCTTCTGGTCATCTCGGACCACGGGTTCAAGCAGTTCAAGCGCGGCGTGAATCTCAACACGTGGTTCATCGAGAACGGCTACATGGTTCCGCGGGCGGACGGGAACGGAGCCGGTGAGCGCGACGGCGAGACCTGCAGCCTCGGCGGCTACTGCGCCGGCACCGAGGGCAACGGGAGCGCGATCGGCGAGTACCTCGAGAACGTCGACTGGTCGCGGACGAAGGCCTACCAGCTTGGGCTGTCCGGCGTCTATCTCAACCGCGAAGGACGCGAGGCGAAGGGCATCCTGGCGAGGGATGAGTACGAGGCCCTGAAGCACGAGATCTCTGAGAAGCTGACCGGCATGAAGGACCCCGAGACCGGCGAGACGGCGATCACATCGGTCTACAACACCACCGAGATGATGAAGGGTCCGTACGCGAAGGGCGCGCCGGACCTCCTCATCGGTTACAACGTGGGCTACCGCGCCTCGTGGGACGGCGCCGTCGGCAAGTCGAGCGCGACCGTCATCGAGGACAACGTCAAATCGTGGAGCGGCGATCACTGCATCGACTTCAAGCTCGTCCCCGGGGTGCTCTTCTCGAACCGCAAGGTCGAGGCGGAGAGCCCCGGGCTCATCGACATCGGCCCCTCGATCCTGGAGCTCTTCGGGGTCAAGGTGCCACGCTACATGCAGGGCCGTTCGATCTTCCGTCGCGCGGGAGCGAGCAGGGAGGGGAAGGACGGGGGAGGTAACGAGAGTGCATAGAACGACACGACCGACGGAACACGACCGGGCGGTGGACCGCGCCGCGCCGCTCTGGCGCGCTCGCGGGTTCGGCCCGCAGCTGGCTGCCCTGGCGCTTCTCGCGTTCGTCGCAGGCGCTGTCTGGCTCGGCGGCTGTTCGGCCGATGCGCCCGAAGACGCGGGGCTCTCCGTCCAGGACGAGGAGGCCCTCGCCTCTCTCGGGTACGTGGAGCTCGACCCGTCAGTGCGCGAGGCGGTTCGCTCGGGCGAGAAGCGTGTCCTTGTCGTCGGTATCGACGGCATGGACTGGCTCATGACCCGGAGGCTCATGGACGAGGGGAAGCTCCCGACCTTCCGCAGACTGGCGGAGGAGGGCGGGTTCCGCCCGCTCCTGTCGAGCATCCCGCCGCAGAGTCCGGTGGCCTGGGCGAATTTCATCACGGGCGCCGACCCGGGCGGGCACGGGATCTACGACTTCGTCCACGTGGACCGCGAGAGCTACATGCCGTACCTGTCCACCTCCCAGGTGCAGCCGGCTCCCGAGAAGGCGAAGATCCTGGGGTTCATCCCGGTCGACAACCGTCTCGCCGTCCCCTTCACCGACTACGTGTTCCCGCTGGCCGGTGGAGGAACCCTGAACCTCCGTCGCGGCATCGCCTTCTGGCAGGTTCTCGAGGCCGCGGGCGTGCCGTGCACGATCTTCAAGATGCCATCGAACTTCCCGCCGGTGCCGAGCGAGACCGGGACGACGAGGAGCATCTCGGGCATGGGAACGCCCGACATCCTCGGAACCTACGGGACCTTCTCCTTCTACACGACCGATCCGTGGCCCGGCTCGGACGATGTCTCGGGCGGCTACGTCTATCCCGTGCGCGTCGTCGACGGCGTGGTCGACGCGAAGCTCTATGGGCCCCCGAACGACTTCAAGGACTACGAGAGGATCGAGGAGCGGACGGGCGTCTCGACGCCGTACAGCGAGCGCAAGGTCTCCATCGACTTCACCGTCTACGTCGACCCGGAGAACCCGGTCGCGAAGGTGGTCATTGGGGACGAGGAGGTCATCCTCACGGAGGGCGAGTTCAGTGACTGGATCGAGGTCGAGTTCGAGATGGTGCCCATGGCGGTCACCGTCAGCGGCATCGCCCGGTTCCTCCTCAAGCAGGCGCATCCCGAGTTCGAGCTGTACGTGACGCCCGTGCAGATCAACCCCGCGAACCAGGTGCTGCCGATCACGGACCCGCCCGAGTACGGACAGGAGCTGGTCGACGCGCTCGGGTACTTCTACACCCAGAACATGCCCGAGGACACGAAGGCGCTCGAGCACGGCGTCTTCGGGAAC
>CAZAQL010000041.1:0-14614 GCA_964487295.1 uncultured bacterium
ACGTCCCGTCGTCGTCGCGCTCGAGGCGGTAGTGGTCGAGGTCCGGCTCGGTGTTCGCGTCCCAGCTGACGTCGATCTCACCCTCGCCGGAACCCGGAACGACCGTGAGGCCCGTCGGTGTGGTCGGTGGGAGGTCCTGTGCAGCAGCCGAAACGACATCGCTCGGGGCGCTCTCGTTGCCGTCGGCATCGACCGCGATGACGCGGTAGTAGTAGGTCTCTCCCGGCGTCAGGCCGGAGTCGGGGAACGTCGTCGCGGGCGTGTCGAACGGGTCGGAGCCGGGACCGAACGTCCCGTCGTCGTCGCGCTCGAGGCGGTAGTGGTCGAGGTCCGGCTCGGTGTTGGCGTTCCAGCTGACGTCGATCTCACCCTCGCCGGAGCCGGTGACCGCAGCAAGCCCCGTCGGAGCGAGCGGCGGGAGATTCGTCGCGACGGCGGACTCGCTGCCGGTCTGGCCGCTCTCGTTGCCGCCGTCGTCCACCGCGGAGAGGCGGTAGTAGTAGGTGTCGCCCGGCGTGAGGCCGGAATCGGTGTAGGAGGTGCCGGTCACGGTGAAGGTGGTCGAGCCGCTGAAGGACGGGTTCGCCGCGCGCTCGAGGTTGTAGTAGTCGAGGTCGGGTTCGGTGTTGGCGTTCCAGCTGACGTCGATCTCACCCTCGCCGGAGCCCGGCACGGCGTCGAGGCCGGTCGGCGTGGCGGGGGCGAGGTCGGTCGCGACGGCCGACTCCGTGCCGGTCTGACCGCTCTCGTTGCCGCCGTCGTCCACCGCGGAGAGGCGGTAGTAGTAGGTGTCGCCCGGCGTGAGGCCGGAATCGGTGTAGGAGGTGCCGGTCACGGTGAAGGTGGTCGAGCCGCTGAAGGACGGGTTCGCCGCGCGCTCGAGGTTGTAGTAGTCGAGGTCGGGTTCGGTGTTGGCGTTCCAGCTGACGTCGATCTCACCCTCGCCGGAGCCCGGCACGGCGTCGAGGCCGGTCGGCGTGGCGGGGGGCGGGTCGGACGTCGCCGCACCGTGGCTCGTGATCACGCTGAAGTCCTGGTCCGGCTCCGGCATCACGGTCGCCGTAACCCGTACCGTCCACGTGCCGGTGGCCGGCGAACTCACCTCGACCTGCTCGACGTTGTTGAGATGATCGGTGCCGGTCGTCGCGTTGTTCGAAGGGTTCGATGGATCGAGCACCCATGGGCGGTAGATCGTGCCCGTCGGGCTCTCGAGCTCGAGATCCAGGTCGTTGACGAGCATGACGCCGCCCGCCGTGCAGTCGCCCTCGAAGTCGTCCCACGCGAGCGTGACCCTAAGGTCGCCACTCGTGACGTCGATATCGTACTCCCACGTCTCGCTCGGCGAGAGCGTGTCCTCCTTGATGAGGTCCGCCGCCCCCGCGTCCTCGCGGACGATGTCGACGGTGTTCTGGATGTTGACCCGTCCGTACCCGAACGTGAAGTCCGGTCCCGAGTTGCCGAGATCCTCCGCGCCCTGGATGAGCAGGCCCTTGACCGTGGAAGGCCAGGCCTCACCTCCGTTGTAGGCGACGTAGTCCTCGGTGAGGACCGCGACACAGCCCGACACCGCCGGGGCGGAGAAGGACGTGCCGCAGGATGAGCTGTTGTAGTTGTTGTTGGTGTAGGTCGTTGTGATGCCCTCGGAGCTCTTGCAGCCCGGCGCAACGATGTCGGGCTTCAGACGCCCGTCGAGCGTCGGACCTCTGCTGCTGTAGTAGCTGATCCCGTCGTCGTCCGCGTCGTTGCTCCCGACGACGATGGCGTTCTTCGTCGTGGAGCCGGGTCCGGGGATCGTCCCGTATGGGAAGTCCGGAAGCTCGTAGGCGCAGTCGTCGCAGTCCCCGTCGTTGCCGGCGGAGAAGACGACCGTCAGCTTCTTCCCCTGGCTCCCGCGGACCAGCTTGTCGTAGTTCTGGCTCCAGTCGTCGTACTCGCCGTAGTACTCGCAGTAGTAGGGGCAGAGTCCCCATCCCCACGAGTTCTGCGAGAGGATGATGTCGTAGCTGGATATGGCGTCGGAGTGTTCATCGTCCATGTTGGCGATGTCGTCCGGCCAGCTGTAGGAGGCGATGTCGACACCGGTAGCGACGCCGGCCCACTGGTTGGGATAGCCTCCGTAGTTCGCGCTGCGCGTGCCATCTCCCGCCATGACGCCGCAGACCTGAGCCGGGTGGCTGCCGATCGAGCTGCCGTCGCCGACCGTCAGACGGTCGTTGTAGTCGTCGTGGTTCGTGGCGGCCGAACCGTTGTCCCACATCCCGACGAAGAGGCCCGCGCCGCTGAGGTTGTAGGGGGCCGCCTGGATCTCATCGGCGTTGATGTTGTCCCGGATCTCGTCGTTGTGCTCCGCCTTCTCGGGGCGGGGCCCCAGCACGTACTTCACGATGTTCTCCGACGCCAGATCCAGCACGTCGCGCTCGAGTTCGACGAGCAACGCGCTGTCCTCGCGGCCGACGACGGTGCCGTACTCCGCGAGACGCTGCTCGGCGTTCTCAACGCCCTCGTACGTGAACACCCGGACGAAGTCGCGTCCGGTGGCGCTGCGGGCCACCTTGTCCTCGGGACGAAGCTCCAGCGCGGCCCGAACAACGCCCGGCTCGATCGCTGAGAGCGCGCCTCCCTCGACGCGAGCGGTCCAGGCGTAGTTCGGGATGTAGCTGAGCAGCGTGATGCCGCGCTCGGCGAGGGCCGCCCGTTCCTCAGGGGTGGGGATCTCGTAGAGCTGGACCAGGAGGTAGGAGTCCTCCTCGCGCGAGATCCGCATCTCGGCCGGGATGTAACTCCGAGTGGCAAGTCTGAGCTCGTACCGCTCCATCGGGGTCGCGCTCCCCGCGACGGACGCGAGCGCGAGGGCGGCGAGCGTCAAGACAATGGTCAGGTGCCGGAACGTGGGCATGGAAGAACCTCCATCGCGCAGCCATGGCGCGAGTTCGCTCGGCGCGTGTGCGGGGTGCCGGGCGCTGCTGTGGGCTTCGGCTCGATCTCCGTCGTGGAACGGTCGAGGGGGGCCAACGACCGGCCACAGGCCGGGTCAGGATACCCCTAAGTACTTATTATATCATAGGTTTAGTGTGCAGTCAATGAAGCGCGTTGGCTGCCGCCGTGCGGTAGGACGCATCGGACAGGCCGGCACGCACAGTCATGGCGGCAGGGCCTTCGCGTGAACCGACTAGCGGACCAGGACGAGCTTGGCCGTCGCCCCGGAGCCGCCGCGAGAGAGTCTGACGAAGTAGACGCCGGAGGCAGCCGGCACACCGGACGTTGTGATCCCGTCCCAGGTGGTCTCGTGAGGACCCGCGACCAGCTGAGCGTCGATGAGCGTCGCGAGGAGCCTTCCGGCCACATCGTAGACCGCGACGCGCACGTGGTTCGGCGCATCCAGCGTGAACGAGAGCGTTGCGAGACCCTCGCAAGGGCTCGGTCGGGCCGTGAGAGCGAGGCCGAACTCCTCGGGAAGCGGCTGAGCCGCGCTCGCGGGATCGACCTGAAACGAGTAGAAGCCGGCGGGGGCCGTCGATGGGAGCGTCTCGGTGCGCCCGCTCGAGTCCGAAGCGGTCACGTAATACTCGATGATGTCGCCCGGGGTCTGGCCCGGGATCGCCCCCGCGAGCGTGTCGACGCGAGCGGGCGACAGAAGGACGTCGTTCCAGGCCGTCTCACCGGCGCGTCGCCACCTCACGAGCTGTGCGCCGGGTACGAGACCGGCGCCGCTCATCGGTTCGACGACGGCAGCGACCTCGTGGTCAGCGCCGGCCGGGACGAGGGCGTCGAGGGGCGCGTGGGTGACGCGGAGCATGCCCGGGTCGAAGATCCCCATCGTCCGGCAGTGGAGAGCGTCGTAGTAGTACCAGCTCCCGTAGTACACGCCGATGACCTCGTATCCGGGCATGGCGTCCTGGTAGGTCTGGATGGCGTCCGCGTCGGCAGCGATGCCGAACGTCGGGACGAGCACCTTGCCGTTGAGGATGAGTGAGTTCGTGTAGGCGGCGACCTCGTCGCCGTAGTACGGAGTGCAGTCGATGCGGACGATCTCGTACGGACGGCCGTAGCACGTCGTGAGGGCCTGGAAGTGCGCGACGAGGTCCTCGCAGCAGTCGTACTCAGGATGCCACGCGGGGACCTCCTTCACGAGCACGGTCTCCTCGTCGAGAAGCTTCGCGTAGCAGTCGATGTGCTGAATGCCATAGACCTCTGGGTTCGGGAGGATCTGGTAGTCGGTGATGCCGAGGTAGTCCTCCGCTCGATCGAAGAAGGTGCCCGCGCTCATGTGCGGCGCGTTCTCGGCGAGCATCTGCTCGGTGGAGAACGCGCGGCCGTGTCCGTCCGTCATGATGTTGCCGCCGGTGCAGTAGGCGGGAAGCTCGTGCAGCGGGAGCCCGAGAGCGATCGCGACGTCGGCGTTGATGGCGTCGTCCTCTTCGTAGCCGCGCCGGTCGCCCCCCACCGTCGATCGCTCGAACCCGTCTGCCGGATGACGCGCCTCGTCACGGCCGATCGCCGTCCGGCCGCCGGCTTGCGAAACCGCGGAGGCGTCGGTCCGGCCGCCGGCTTGCGAAACCATGGAGGCGTCGGTCCGGCCTCGATCCTGGGGACCGCCTCTCGAGGCGCATCCAGGCACCCACGGATAGCCGTCGAACCAGGGGTCGGCGATGCCCATCTGCCCGTCCGCTCCGAAAACGCACTGCGGACCCCAGTCGCGCGTCCACATGGAGTACGTCTGCGTCCGGATGAACCGGACGTGGTCCATGTTGACGCCCGCGCTCGTGAAGGCGCTGCGCGCCTGGTTCTCGTTGGAAGCGCCCTCGACGAGCGTGTAAAGCGTGTCGTCCTCTGCCAGCTCGACGGCGAGCGCCATCGGGAAGCCCAGGGGCCAGCGTATGAGCGTGCCGTTCGCCGGCTCCCATTCCGCGATCATGCGAGCGGGGTAGGCGGGGGGGGAACGACGCAGCCCCGGCGAGTCCGCCGCGGGGGCCCCGGTGGGGATCGAGATTGCCATGAGGGTGGCGATCATGAGACCCGTCGCGCTGCTTCGCCATGACCGCTCGGTGGCCTGCCGACTCACGGTGTGCCTCCGACCTGTGATGTGTGTGAGTGAGAGAGAGGCCCCCGAAGCCGGAGGCCTCTCTCATCATTATACCACAGGATCGCAGTTGTGGCCAGATGCCGCGGCCTGCGCCCGGCGTTCAACCACGGCCTGACGGCGGGACCGGGTCAGCGGTTCTCGTCCCGAGGCTCCGGCCGGGGCATGGCCCGGTCCGCCTCCGTCGCGCCGTAGAGCGCTGGATCAAGGTACTTGCCACGCGCCACGCCGACCTTCGGTTCCACTACCGTCAGCACGTGCTTCGCAGACGCCGGATCATGTCTGACACCCGTGACCTGCCAGCAGACCTCGAGGCCGGCGGCCCCACCCGCGATGTCGAAGCTCCCATCGGAGACCTTCCTTGCGATGTGGAGGTCCGGTGCGGCAGCGCCGACCGGCGTCAGCTGGTACCTGACCTGTCCATTGAGCGTCTCGAACCACTCCGGGAGCTCCACGGTCGCGGTGCCGTCCGCGTCGAGCCGGATCATGCCGTCGTAGACGGTCTTCTGCTCGGAGCTCGCGACGTGAGCATGGCTGAGGTACGCGTTCGCCGGGGCGCCGGGATGGTCGATGCGGAAGCCCGCTTTGCTCGATGTGACGGTCCCATCGACGTACACGTCCCCGTCGAAGTAGCCGGCCCAATCCTCTGTTCCGTAGTCGGCGGTGCCATACACGCCGTAGTTCGTTCCCGAACCCACGGCTCCGCCGTAGACTCCCGTCGCTGTGGACGACAGTCCACCGCTGGCCTGCGCGAAGAGGCCGTACAGGGAGGTCGACGTTCCCGACATCACGCGCGCCTCGACGCCCGTGTTGCCGCCCCAGAAGATGCCTCCGGTGCCGTAGCCGTCCGAGGCCATGGCGCTTCCATAGATCCCGCAAGCATCCCAGGAATCGGTCGCCGTGCACTCTCCGTAGACCGCGCCGCTGCTCATGCCCGCGTAGCTCGACTTGCTGTAGACGCCCATCCAGTAGGGCTCATCGACATAGAGCCCGCCGGCCGTGCCGATCAAGCCCTGGCCGTTGATCCATACGAGGAGCGAGTCGCCCGGCGCGTTGGTCTGCTCGATCTCGAACAGATGGTAGTTGCCGGCCGAGCCGGGTGTCTTCAGGGAGAGCAGCGGCTCAACGTTGACCGCCGTGGACCGCTCGATGGTGACGAGGGGGAAGGTCCCTCCGTTCGCGGACGTGTTGACGAGCTTGAGAACCGGCAGGTCGCCCGCGTTCTCCACACGGAGCTTGGCGTCGGACGTGGTCGTGCCGATGGAGAAGCGGCCGCTCGTCTCGTACATGTTCGAGTTCGCGATCTCCGTGCCGGAGCTGAACACAGGGACGTAGCCCGCGTCGCCGCCGCCCCCGATGCCACCACCGCCGCCCCCCTCCGCCTCGCCGGCGCGGATGGCCGTCGGCGCGCTCGCCATCTTCATCCGAGAGCCCATCGGCTCGCCGTTGATGGTGAGCTGGAGATAGTAAGGAGGGGAGGAGAAGTCGGGAAGGGGCGACTCGATGGAGCCGAGCTCAATGTGAAACCAGCCCTCGGTGACGACCGTTCCTCCGTGCGTCTCCGGGCCCCAGAGGCTGCTGCCGTCGACGGCGGCGTCGAAGAGCTCAGCCACGATCTCGACGGTGTCGTTGACGGGATCCCCCGTGTCGACATTCGCGAGGAATCCCTGGTACCAGACAGTGCCGGGGACGGTGCGCTCGGCTCTCACCTCCATCATTGTCCCGGTCGCGGGTCTCGAGAGGGGCGACTGCTGCGCGGATGCGCTGCACAGCGAGGCAGCGAGAGCGAGTGAGAGAAGCACCGCGATCGACATGGTGGCAGTCCTGACCATCATCTGGCTCCTTTCTCTGATGGAACCGACTGAATTTCGGTCACGATAAGCTGGTCGAAGCTCCCGCGTCAAGTGCTTCCTCACCGCCGTCCGGTGCGGCGAGCGCCGCCCGACGCAGCCGAGGGACGGTTGTGCGGCACTGCACGGGATGCTACGGTCATCTCTCATGGAGCCTGTCCGATACATGGAGCTTCGCGGGGCCCCTCGTGCGATGGGTGAGGCCCACGGTGAAGCGTGGCGCGAGGAGATCCACGACTTCGTCGCGCGCCGTCTCGACCACGCGCTCGACTTCGTAGCCCGCCACGCACCCACACGGTCCCTGACGAGGGTGGAAGTCATTCGGGCGGGGCGGGCGGCGCTCGAGGTGCACCGCGACTACGACAGCGTGGTCTGGTCGGAGTTCGAGGGCATCGCGCGAGGAGCCGACGTCGATCCTGCTGAGCTTCTGGTCTGCAACGGACTGACGGACATCCGAGATGGGCTCCTTCTGGGGAGTTTCCCCGCCCCTCCTGGAGCCGCTCCCGGTCCAGGGAGCGCCGGTATGGTATCCCCGGGCGGCACCGAGAGCCGGGGCACGAAGGGTCGGGGGACGGCCGGATGCCGTGCGGCCGAGGACACGGATGGCTGCACGGCATTCGTGGCGGCGGCCGGGGCCACCGGGAACGGGCCGATCCTCGGACAGACGTGGGACATGCACCCGGATGCGCGGGACTTCCTGCTCGTCGAACGGCGCCTCCCGGAGCGGGGACCGGCCGGACTGACCCTGACCACGGTCGGATGCCTGCCGCTCATCGGGCTCAACGAGCACGGTGTCTCCATCGGTACGAGCAATCTCATGTCGAACGACGCGCGCGTGGGCGTGAGCTACCTCTTCACGATCACCCGGGCACTCAGGGAGCGCACGGCGGCCGACGCGGCGTCGGTCGTCGAGTCGACGGCGCGCATGTCTGGTCACAACTTCCTGATCGTCGATCATGAGCGGGCGTTATCGGTGGAGACCACCGCCCGGAGGTCCATCACGACGATGGTCACGGAGGAGCGTGACGGCCTCGATGTGCTCGTTCGCGCCAATCACTACGTCTCCGGAGCGCTCGTGCCGCTGGGCAGCTCCGCAGTCGATCCCGCGGGCTCCATCTGGCGGCTGCATCGTCTCTCGGCCCGCCTCGGCGCGGCGGCGCGCCCCCTGACGGCGGACGCATGCTGGCGGCTTCTCGGTGACGCCACCCGGGGGGACGGCGCCGTCTGCAACGAGGACTACGAGTGTGTCCATGGGTTTGCTGCCACCGCGGCGACCGCGCTCCTGATTCCCGCCGAGGCAGCGATGCTCGCCTGCGCCGGTGGCTCCCGGCTCGGTCAGCGCCGCCGCTATGCCCTGTGCGACTGATCTCCTCTCTGGCCCTGCCGTAAGAACTTATCTGGTAAGAACTTGACAATGACGCGCTCTCAGGGTAGGGTGGGAGTATCCCTGGTGAGAACTGAATCAACGTTCACCGCGGCCCGACGGTTCCCGCGGGAGTCAAGCCGTCGCGTCGCGCCCGCGGAGGGGGAGGAATGTCGGATGAACAGGGTGTAATCTTTACAAGACGTGCCTCGGGGCTTGTTCGTGAGCTTTCCTGGTTTGACGTCTTCATCTTCGTCGTCGCCGGTCCGGCGGCATCCGGAGTGATGTTCTATTCCGTCTCCACGGCGGCCGACTTCCCGGGAGCCAGTCTTCCGCTGGCGTTCCTCATCGGCCTTATCATCTTTCTCCCCATCACGCTCCTCGTGGCCATCTCCTCGGCGACGATGCCCCGGTCCGGTGGCCTCTACATCGCCGTGAGCCGTGTGCTCGGTCCCACGCTGGGCTACCTGAGCTCGTGGCTCCTCTTCGTCGGCTATGGGATCTCGAGCGGCGTTCTGAGCTATCTCCTCGTCGGGCTCGTCGGCTCCGCGTTCTCGACGGCCGGTCTCGGGAGCGGCATCGGCTGGCTGGCGACGGCCGGCGGAGCGATGCAGACGCCGCTCTGGCAGACCATCGGAGGTGTGCTCTGCGTCGGGCTCTTCTGGGTCGTGGCCTACAAGGGCATCCGGAAGATGAAGGCGATGATGCGGGCGATCTTCTTCATCCCGCTCGTGGGCACCGTCATCGCCGTCATCTGGTTCTTCGTCTCAGGGAGCGACGTGGCCTCCTCGTTCGATCTGGCGTGGGGAGAGGGTGCGTTCGAGGCGATCAGGGCGGGCGCACGCGCGAGCGACTGGCAGGAGCCGGGGCTCTCGCTTCTGAGCACGTTCAAGGCGCTGCTTGTCGTCATCTGGGCATATCAGAGCATCACGATCATCAACTACGCGGGCGGCGAGATCAAGACACCCAAGACCAGCATGCTCCGCGGGTTCATGATCGGCACGGTCTTCGTCGGTCTCTTCTACGTCGTCATCGTGCTCTCCGTCTATCGAGCCTTCGGAGGGTTCATCGGGAGCTACGACCACCTCTTCGACACCAACCCGGAGCTCCTGCGCGAGATCATGGGAGGCCTGGTGCAGCCTTCGGTCCCGTTCTACTTCATGTCCCTGGCCGGGAACGTCTGGTTCGGGCTCGTGGTCGCCGTGGCGATCGCACTCTGGTTCGCCAACTCCATCCTGCCGGGCTTCCTCGCCAACTCGCGGCTCGCCTTCGCGCTGTCGATGGACAAGTCGTTCCCGCAGGCGCTCTCTGCGGTCAACCGCAGGACGGGCTCCCCGACGAACGCGGTCCATCTGAATGCGGCATTCTGCCTTCTCGGCGTTCTCCTGATGCGTCTCGAGGTCGACGTGATCCTCTCGATCCTCGGGCTCACGTCCTTCTTCATCTTCTGGCCGTTCGGCCTTGCGGCGATGCTCCTGCCGTACCACAAACCGGAGATCTACGAGCGGTCGCCCGTGAAGCTCGAGCTGTTCGGCGTTCCGGTCATGACGATCCTCGGCGCGTTCACGTTCGGCGTGGGGTGGTTCTTCATCTACGTGTGCCTGACCGTGGAGAACTTCTCGCCGACGGTCATGCTGAGCCTGATCGCGTTCATGATCGCGGGACTCATCGTCTATCTCTACCAGCAGAACAGGAACCGCCGCGAGGGGATCGACGTCAGCCAGATCTACTCTCAGGTACCGCCTGAGTAGCGGCCGGGATCCACATCGTTTGTTGAGGCGGACGCGGCGGGCGGCCACCGCTTCGCGCGTCCGGAAGCAGGTACCGAGCATCAACGAAGGGACATCATGGCCAAGCTCTTCTTCTCCGTGGATGTTCACGGAGCCGACAGCGTCTGGAGGAAGTGGCTCAAGATCCCGGAGCTCTATGGGGCCGACGCCCTGCTGCTCTGCGGCGATCTGACCGGGAAGTCGCTCGTGCCGCTCATCGAGCAGTCGGACGGAAGCTTCAACGCGTTCTACTTCGGGAAGAACTGGAACCTCGAGCCGGGCAGCGCGCTCGACGAGATGGAGCAGCGCATTCAGGACGCGGGCGCCTACACGCTGCGCTGCGACAAGGACCGCGTCGCCGAGCTTCAGAATGACCCGGCGGGGGTCGAATCGCTCATGATGGGCATGATCAAGGACCGCATCGCCCGCTGGATGGAGATGCTCATCGAGCGCGTCGATCTCTCCTCGGTGGACGTCATCGTCATGCCGGGCAACGACGACGACTTCGAGATCGACGAGGTGATCAGGTCGTTCGAGGACCGCGGAGTCCGCTGGTGCCTCGACGGTCCGGTCAACGTTCTCGGAATCCCGATGATCAGTCTCGACTACGTCAACCCGACGCCGTGGGACACCCCGCGCGAGGACTCCGAGAAGGGGCTGGCGAAGCGCATCAGGGGGCTCGTCAAGCAACTCGAGGATCCGGGGAAGTCGATCTTCAATCTGCATTCGCCGCCTCACGGGACGATGCTCGACCTCGCGCCGGAGCTTGACGCCAGCAAGAAGCCGGTCACGATCGCGGGGCAGGTGAACTTCGTGCATGTCGGGAGCACGGCCGTGAGGGACGCCATCGCGAAGTACCAGCCGATGCTCGGGCTGCACGGCCACATCCACGAGTCCTACGGGCACGACAAGGTCGGGGAGACTCCGGTCGTGAACCCCGGTTCGGAGTACGGCGAGGGGATCCTCCGAGGCTACATCGTCGAGATCAACGAAGGACGGGTCGAGAACCACTGGAAGGTCGAAGCATGACGAACGGAGCGAAGGCGGCAGAGAGACAGACGAACGAGACGCCGGGTGCTCACCGGCCGTTCATCGAGGACGGCGCGGACCTCACGCACGACGTCCTGGTCGAGCAGGAGGAGCGGTTCGTCGCGCTCCTTCATCAGATCCTCGACGAGGCGAGGAAGCAAGGAGCGACCATCCGGGTCATCGGTTCGCTCGCGTTCCGGCTGGCGTGTCCGGACTTCAAGCACGTCGAGTATGAGAACAGGCGCTACCTCACCGATGTGGACTTCATCGCGTACTCCCGGGAGATCGACAAGGTGCAGGATGCGTTCTTCGCGCTCGGATGGGAGGAGAACCAGAACGTCCTCAGGCTCTTCGGTGACAAGAGGCGCATCTTCTATCACCCGACCGAGCCGGTGCACTCGGACGTCTTCATCGACAAGCTCCGATTCTGCCACGAGATCGACTTCCGCGGGCGGCTCGAGATCGAGGACATCACGATCAGCCTCGTCGACCTGCTCCTTGAGAAGCTCCAGATCGTCGAGATCAACCGCAAGGACCTCGTGGACGTCATGGTGCTCCTCCGTCAGCACGGGATTTCCGAGGACGGGGCGGATCCGCATCGGATCGACGGCGCGTACCTCGCCCGGCTGTGCTCCCGGGACTGGGGGCTCTGGCGGACCGCGACCATGAACCTCCGTAACGCGCGCGGTCGGGCGAACGAGTATCTCGGGCCCGAAGACGCGCACGAGGTGCTGCGCAGGATCCGCGTTCTCGAGCGCCTGATCGACGATGCTCCGAAGAGCGTCGCGTGGAAGGCGCGTGCGCTCGTCGGGGAGAGAATGAGGTGGTACCGGGAGGTGGAGGAGGTGCAGCGTGATTGAGGACATGGTCGCCCTCAGGAGGCGGCTTCACCGTCTGGCCGAGCTCTCGGGGCAGGAGGAGCGCACGGCGGCCGTGATCCACGAGACGCTCGAGCGGTATGCTCCCGACCGGCTCGTCACCGGGCTCGGGGGGCACGGCGTCCTGGCCCTCTTCGAGAGCGGCACTCCCGGGCCGCGCGTGCTGCTCCGTTGCGACCTGGACGCCCTGCCCATCGCCGAGACGGGGGATGACGACGACGGCTCCGAGACGCCGGGCGTCTCGCACGCGTGTGGTCACGACGGCCACATGGCCATCGTGACCGCCGTCGCGGAGTCGCTGTCCCGCCGCCGGCCGGCCCGGGGCTCAGTAGCGCTGCTCTACCAGCCGGCCGAAGAGACCGGCTTCGGGGCTCGGAGCGTGCTCGGCGACCCGAGCTACGCCGAGTTCGCGCCGGACGTGGCCTTCGCGCTCCACAACGTTCCGGGGTTCGAACTCGGGGAGGTCGTCACGCGCGAGGGAACGTTCGCGTCGACGGCTCGGAGTCTCCGGGTGGAGCTCGTCGGGAAGACCTCTCACGCGGCGGAGCCGCATCGCGGTCTGAGTCCGGCGCAGGCGCTCGCCGAGATCCTGTGCGCCTGGCCAGGCGTACCACAGGTCGCGAGCTCGCTCGACGAGCCTGCACTCGTCACGGTCGTGCACGCTCGTCTCGGAGAGGCCGCCCTCGGAACGACGCCCGGCGAGGCGGTCGCGATCGCAACGCTCAGGGCGAGGAGTTTCGACGTCATGCAGAGACTCTCCGAGCGCTGTCTCAAGCTCGCGGTCGGGATCGCGGAGGCGCACGGCCTCGGCGCGCGAGGGGAGTGGACGGATGAGTTCCCGTGCACGGAGAACGATCCCTCGGCGGTCCGGATCGTGGAGAGGGCGGCGGCCGCCGCCCGCACGGGCTTCCGGCTCCTGGACACGCCATTCAACTGGACCGAGGACTTCGGGCACTTCACGCACGCGTACCCCTCGGCGATGTTCGGCCTCGGCGCGGGCATCGACACGGCGCCCCTTCATCATCCGGACTACCGTTTTCCCGACGAGCTCATCGACATCGGGGCGAGGGTCTTCCTCGAGATCATCGATCAGGCCGTCGGCGAGTAGGACGCTGCGGCCGGTGGTCCTAACGAGCGCGCGAGGCGCTGAACCGTCGGGAGAGGACATGGAGCAGGCCATACGGTCGGGTTCGCGGATCATCCTGGATGAGTCGTCTCTGGCGAAGAACATCCGCTTCCTGAAGAAGGTGTGCGGGAGCGCGGAGCTGTCGTCGGTCGTGAAGGGGAACGCATACGGCCACGGTATCGAGACGTTCGTGCCGCTCGCGGAGCGGTGCGGGGTTCGTCACTTCTCCGTCTTCTCGGCGCGAGAGGCAGCCCGAGTTTGGCGAAGCAGGACGGCCGACAGCGACGTCATGATCATGGGGTTCATCGACGACGCCGACGTCGAGTGGGCCGTCGGCGAGGGCATCTCGTTCTACGTGTTCGACCTGTCCCGCCTGCACGCCGCGCTTGGGGCCGCGAGGAGGATCGGCCGGCCGGCGCGCGTTCACCTGCAGCTCGAGACCGGCATGCACAGGCTCGGTCTGGAGATGCAGGAGCTCGACGCCGCCGTCAGTCTCGTCCTCTCGAACCGAGACGCGCTCGTCGTCGACGGCGTCTGCACGCACCTGGCCGGCGCGGAGAGTGTTGCCAACTTCGTGCGGATCAGAAGCCAGCTCGACTATTTCGGCATGCTCTGCGACCAGCTTCGAAGCGCGGGCGTGGAGTTCGGTCGACGCCACGCCGCGAGCTCGGCGGGGCTCTTCATGTATCCGGAGGCACGACTCGACATGGTGCGGGTCGGGATCGCGCAGTACGGCTTCTGGCCCAGCACGGAGGTCCGGATGCACTACCTTCTGAGACGGCAGGAGGCCAACGGCAGGACGGCGCGCGATCCGCTGAGGCGGGTGCTCGCCTGGACGAGCTGCGTCATGAGCATCAAGGATGTTCCGGCTGGCGAGTTCGTGGGGTACGGGACGACCTATCAGACGACCAGGAGAGAGCGGATCGCGAGCGTTCCGACCGGGTACTTCAGCGGCTTCCCGCGTCTGCTCAGCAACCGCGGACACGTCCTGCTTCGCGGGCGGCGCGCCCCCGTCGTCGGGACCGTGAACATGAGCATGATGCTCATCGACGTCACGCACGTCCCGACCGTGGAGAGGGGTGACGAGGTGACGATCATCGGCCACCAGGGCCGTCGCACGGTCAGTGTCGCATCGTTCAGCGACCTCTCCGATGTCATGAACTACGAGGCGCTCGTGCGCCTGCCGGAGCAGATACCTCGCGTCGTCACAAGGCGGCGACCCGGCGGCGACGCGGAGCCCACAACCGAAGAACAGGAGGCGACATGACGCACGAAAGCACCGGACGGGAAGGGGAACCTTCCGACGTGAACATCCAGCGGATCAACTCGCTGGACGCTCTCCCGAGGGGCGTGTCCCGCGAGTCGCTCGGCGAGTTCCTGCACGAGAGCCTCAAGGCCCTCGAACAATCCCGTGTGTCCGACGACCCTGCCTGTGTTTCCATCCTCCACGACATGCACTACCGCATAGCCTGGGGACGGCATATGCATTCGTTCAACATACACTGTTCCCGATTCATGC
>CAZAQL010000041.1:14624-21687 GCA_964487295.1 uncultured bacterium
CCGAGGGGCGTGTCCCGCGAGTCGCTCGGCGAGTTCCTGCACGAGAGCCTCAAGCCTTATGAGGATCCGCTGCCCGTCGTTCTGGACGGTATCGACTACGCTCTGGCGGGGAGGCCCTGCGGAGGCGGCTTCGCGCTTCTCGCGCGAACCGGGGAGCAGCTGATGGGGGCGCTCGTCATGCTGGATACGCACATGACAGGCTACGTTCCCGAGAACCTCCTTCTCTTCGTCGCCGTCTCGCCCGATGCGCGGGGACAGGGCATCGGCGGGGCGCTGGTGCGCAGGGCCGTGGCCGAGTGCCCCGGGCAGGTGAAGCTCCATGTCGAGCACGACAACCCCGCGAGGCGCCTGTATGAGCGCTGCGGGTTCGCATCGAAGTACGTGGAGATGAGGTGGACAGGTGAATCGCGTAACGATTGATCTCGGCGCGCTGGGGCACAATCTCAGAGCTGTCAACGACCGCGTCGCCGGTCACGGAGCGACGCTGACGGTCGTGACGAAGGCGCTGTGCGGTCACGAGGAGAGCATTCAGGGGCTGCGCCGGCTCGGCGTCGCCTCGATGTCGGACTCGCGGCTCGACAACCTGGAGGTGATCCGGAGGGTCGCGCCCGATGCGGAGACGTGGTATCTGAGACCGCCGCACAGCTCCGCCCTCGACGACGTGGTCCGGCTCTCGGACGTCTCACTGAATTCGGAACTCCAGATCGTCAAGGACCTCAATACGGAGGCGCGCTCACAGGACAAGATCCACCGCGTGGTCGTGATGATCGAACTCGGGGATCTTCGCGAGGGGATCCTGCCGGGGAAGCTCCTTCACACCTACAACGAGATCTTCGAGCTCTCCAACGTGGAGGTCATCGGCATCGGCGCCAATCTCGGGTGCCTCGGGGGCGTCGTTCCCTCGGCCGACCAGTTCATGCAGCTCGCGCTCTACCGGGAGCTACTGGAGCTCAAGTTCGAGCGCAAGCTCCCGCTCATCTCGGCGGGCTCATCGTCCTCGCTTCCGCTGCTTCTCGAGGGGCGCCTTCCGAAGCAGGTCAATCACTTCCGTGTCGGTGAGTCCATCTTCCTCGGGACGGACCTGATCTACGGAGGAACGCTGGTGGGGCTTCGGAACGATGTCGTGCGGCTCGACGCGGAGGTCGTGGAGATCAAGGAGAAGGGCATGGTCCCGCTGGGCGAGACGACGGACGCGACGCCCTTCCAGCCCGTGGAGTCCGAGGAGGAGCCGGAGCCCGGCCAGCGGGGCTATCGGGCGATCGTCACCGTCGGCCAGGTCGACTCCGACATCGGTGGGCTGACGCCCGTCGACCCGTCGTTCCAGATCGTCGGAGCGAGCAGCGACCTGACGGTCGTCAACGTGGGGGAGGACAAGTCCGGTCTCAACGTCGGCGATACGATCAGCTTCCGGGTCGGTTACTCGTCGCTCGTCCGTCTGATGTCGAATCCCTACACCGAGAAGGCGGTGACCAACGAGGAGGCGCTGGCGCAGCCCGCGGGGTCGTAGGTCCGGCGGACAGGCGGCCGGTGCGCTGACAGCTCCCGTGACACAGTCGGCGGTCAGCGCAGGACGACGACCTTGTCGCTCACCGTCTCACCACCGGCCGTGATCCGGAGGAAGTAGGCGCCGGACGAGACGCGGCCTCCGGAGTCGCCGCGAAGGTCCCACGTGAGGAGTCTCTCGCCCGCGGGAGTCCAGTCGTCGCGAAGCGTCCTGACGCGTCTGCCGGCGGCGTCGTACACGACGGCCTCGACGTTCGCCGGAGCGCCGAGCGCGTACCGCAGGCTGGCGCCGGCGCGGGCCGGGTTCGGGGCGCACGAGCGGATCAGGGCGAGCGCCGGCACGGGCGGCTCGCTGACTCCGGTCTCCGGACTGATCGAGACGACGGCCTGCCCGATCGACGGGATGTCGACCGTCACGTAGTAGGTTGCGACGGCGCCGTCGACGATGGAGTGCGTTACGGTTCCCCCGTCGACCTCGTACGGCATGGAAGCCGCCGGGACGCGGAAACGCACCCGGCCGTGCTCGAACGATTCGTTATGGCCGTTGATGACGGTCGCCGTGATGTCGGTCTCGGTGCCGTCGTTCGCCCCGTCGAACATCGTTCTCAGTGTGTAGCCGCTGCTTCCGGCGGATATCGGTTCCGACGGAGTGACGACGTTGTCCTCGACCCGGACGAGGCGCATCGAGCGTTCCCCGTCGCACACATTGTTCGTCGAGAGGTTGAAGGGACTGGCTCCCACACTCCCGGACGTATAGTGGATGTGCCCGTACAGCGCTCCGTCGACACCGAGATCTTCAAGGTCGAGCTGGTCCTGAAAGTCCATGTGGTGGAAGAGAACCGTTCCCTTGACCGGGTGGACGACGCTGAGGTCGTCGGCGAGCCAGGCCATCTGGCGGGTCGTGAAGCTGTCGGTCCCGTAGGTCGAGCGGCGCCACCGGTCGTAGTTGTTGTAGGCCTCGATGCCAACGAAGTGAACGTGCCCGTAGTCGAACGAGTAGTTCTGCGTGTAGATGTTCTCACCGGGACGCGACTCGGCCAGGTAGCGCCAGCCGAAGAACCTCCACCAGTTCCTCCGCGCGGTCCCGTCGGGCGGAGGCGTGTCGTTCCAGCCCCCGATGTCGTGGTTGCCGCCGGAGAGGAAGACCGGCACGTCGAGCTCGCGCAGGATGCGTTTCGCTCGGGTGAAGTATCGCTTGTCCAGATAGTCCTCGAGCTCGCCCTCGTTGACGACGTCTCCCGTCAGGAGCACGAAGGCAGGGTTGATGATGTTGATGTCCTGGATGACGGCCCGAAGGTCGTCCATCTCGGTCGTGTCCGTGTCCGCTCCGCTCTGGTAGTAGTAGAGGTGCGTCGGCAGATGCGTGTCCGTGATGTGGACGAAGTAGTAGTCGTTGGGAATCGAGTCCTCGACCATGACCGAGTGTCTCGTGACATCGTCGATGCCTCCCGATGCCTCGACCCGCAGGTCGTAGAGCTCCTCCGGAGTGCCTGGAGGGACCGTCGCGGTGATGAACCAGCGTTCGTGGCTCGCCAGGTACGACGCGCCGTCGAGCGGAAGCGCGATGGTCTGTCCGCCTCGCTCAAGCGTGGCCGACCAGTCGGTGGCTGACTGTGGCGCGAGGGCCTCGATCGTGAAGGTCTGGCCGTCCTCGACGATGGCCGGCACCGACAGAATGGGGCGCATGACCGTGGTCAGCGTGTCTCCGATGGCGCGACCGGCGTCCGCCCGCACATCCGCCGAGCCAGGCTCCGTCCGCGCGCTTCCGGCGAGCGCGAGCGTCGCGAGCAGGGCGCATGCGAGCGTGACCATCAGGGGTGTTCGGGGCATGGGAGCCTCCTTCGAGTCATTATGTACCATTCTAACACAATCCTCGCTCCATGACCAGCAGTTCACTTCTGGGCGCCGCCCGCCGTCGTGGACGCGTCGGCGCAAGGGGCTGTATACTGCTCTGGCTACCCGTGACGACTTCAGAGAAAGGCGAACCCATGGACACCGTGAACGACAGGCTGCCCAGTCTGGGCAAGGCGACACCGGAGTTCTTCGACCGCGTCATCTTCCCGCGGCTCGGCGCGAGCGACGAGGACGTGCTCATCGGTCCACAGCACGGAGTGGACTTCGGGGCGATCACCATCGGCGATCAGGTGCTCGTGCTCTCGACCGACCCGTTCTTCATCGCGCCGGCCCTGGGGTGGGAGCGGGCCGCCTGGTTCGCGCTTCACATCCTCGCCAGCGATGTGGCCGTGAGCGGCATCCCGCCGCGCTTCTTCGCGGTCGACCTGAACCTCCCGCCCGAGCTCACGGAGAGCGATCTGACGACCATCTGGCAGACCGTTCACGAGGAGGCTGCGAGGCTCGGCATCGCCGTCGTCTCGGGACACACGGCGCGCTACGCCGGCTGCAACTTCCCGATGGTCGGGGGCGCGACCGTCTTCGGAACGGGGACGAGGGAGCAGCTCATCGACCCCCGCCGGGCGCAGGTCGGCGACCGGATCATCATCACGAAGGGGCCGGCGATCGAGGCGACGGGTCTCATGGCCGTTCAGTTCCCCGAGTTCGTCGAGGAGCGCTACGGTCCCGAGGTGACCCGGGAGGCCAGGGACATGTTCTTCAGGATGTCGGTCGTCGAGGACGCGCGGATCTGCGCACAGGCCGGTGGCATGACCGCGATGCATGACGCGACGGAGTGCGGGATCTGGGGCGCGCTCTTCGAGATCGCGCGCGCATCGGGGAAGGGCATGCGCGTCGTCCGGGAGGATATCGTGGCGGACGAGGTCGCCCTCAAGGTCTGCGAGCTCTTCGGGATGGAGCCGATGAGCTCGATCAGCGAGGGAACACTCGTGGGAACCGTGCACCCCGACCACGCGGCGGGCGTGCTTCAGGCGCTCGAGGCGGCGGGGATCCCGGCATCCGACGCCGGGGAACTGCTTCCCAACGAACGGGGCGTGCGCGTTGTCGAAGGTGGTAAGGAGCACGACCTCGTGCACCCCGGAACGGATCCGTTCTGGGGGACGTTCGAGGAGTACCTCAAGAGGCAGGCGGAGCGCTCGTGACGATGTGTCGTGCGCCCCGCCGGGCGCAGACTGGAGGCAACGCATGGAGTGGAGTGCGACACGAAGGCACGTCGTCATCCTGGCAGCGCTCTTCATGGCGTTCGCGGCCGTCCTTCCGGCCGTGGCTCAGGACGACTACACGGATCTGACCGAGCCTCCGGAGGGGATCGAGGGCGAGCGCCTCCGGGCTCTCGTCGAGTACATCAACTCGAACGACCCGGCGCGAATCGGGCCGTTCTTCGCCGAGCACTGCACCGCGGAGTTCTTCGAGATGGCTCCCCTCGAGATGCACCAGCGCGTGCTCGCGGACGTCTTCGAGCGAACCGGCGGGGTCGATTTCCACAGCGTCCGGGTCTACGATCCGCCGCGCGGCGCCGGGACGGTCGTCATTCTCCGGGGCCGCGACCTCGGCGACTGGGTCGGTCTGACGATCCACTTCACCGACGACGAGGAGCGCAGGATCGCGGGCCTCCGGTTCGGCGAGGCGAGGGTTCCGACGGACGTGGAGAGTCCGCCGCTGACCGAGGACGAGTGCGTCCGGGAGCTCAGCGCCTTCATCGACCAGCTCTGCGAGATGGATCGCTTCTCGGGGACGGTGCTGCTCGCGCGCGGACGCGATGTCCTCTTCACGCGCGCGTGCGGAGAGGCGAGCAAGCGATTCGGCGTGCCCAACGACATGGACACGCGCATCAACCTCGGATCGATGAACAAGATGTTCACGGCGGTCGCGACGATGCAGCTCGTCGAGAGGGGGCGGCTCGGGCTCGACGAGACGGTCGGCGAGTACGTCGATGAGACGTGGTTGCCTGCCGCGATCACGGGCCGTGTGACGGTGAGGCACCTGCTCACGCACACGTCGGGGCTGGGAAGCTACTTCAACGAGACGTACGACGCCTCGTCGAGGAGGCTCTTCCGAAGTCTGGATGACTACAGGCCACTGGTCGAGGGGGACACTCTGGCGTTCGAGCCGGGCTCGGAGTTCCGCTACAGCAACACGGGCATGCTGCTTCTCGGCGTCGTTATCGAGAGCGTGACGGGGGAGAGCTACTTCGACTACGTGCGCGAGAACGTCTACGAGCCCGCCGGCATGACGAGAAGCGGGTGTTACGACATGGACCTTCCGGTGGACAACCTGGCCATCGGCTACGAGAAAGACCCCGAGTCGCCGTGGGGTTACCGGAACAACATCTACGAGCACGTCATCAGGGGCGGCCCGGCCGGAGGCGGGTTCTCGACCGCGCCCGACCTCCATCGCTTCGCCGTCGCGGCGCTCGAGGGCGAGCTCGTCGGCCGGGAATCCCTGGAGCAGATGTGGACCCACCAGTCCGGGACCTCGTACGGGTTCGGCTTCGGCGTCAGCGACTCCCCGGCCGGCAAGGTCGTCGGGCACAGCGGAGGCTTCTACGGGATCAACGCCAACCTCGACATCTTCCCCGAGTCGGGTTACATTGCCGTCGTCATGTCGAACTACGGGAGGGCGGCGAGTCCCGTGGCGGCGAAGATCCAGGAGCTCCTCGGAAGAGTGGCGGGAGAGTAGCCTCCCCCGCGACCGGCCGGAGCGGCGGCGGGTTGCCGCTCGTGCTACGGAGTTCCGCGACCCTGCGGGTGGCCGCGTTGCGGCCACCCCGGTGAGGTGCGCATGTCCGGATTGGATGCACAGACGTTGCTCCTCGGCGTGGCCGTCTTCCTGGTCCGCATCGTGGACGTCAGCCTCGGGACGATCCGCACCATCAGCACGGTGCAGGGCCGTCGTCTCGTCGCGTTCGGGCTCGGGCTCATCGAGGTCAGTCTGTGGCTGAGCGTCATGGCCGCGATCGTGCCGCGGGTCGCAGAGCGTCCGATCCTCGGCGTCTTCTACGCGCTCGGATTCTCGACCGGTAACGTCATGGGGATCCTGATCGAGCAGAGGATCGCGCTCGGGCACGTCACGCTCCGGGTTCTCACGCGCATCAACCCCGAGAAGATCGCGAAGGAGATCCGCGATATGGGGTTCCCGGTGACGGTGTTCGAGGGGAGAGGCCGGTCGGGGCCGGTGAAGGAGCTGAGCCTCGTGTGCAAGCGCAGACAGCTCAGACGGCTCCTCGATGTCGTGAGGACACACTCGCCGGAGGCCTTCTACGTGACGGAGCCCGTGGGCATCGTGCGCACGCCGAGGCGACCGACCATGCAGCTGGCAACGGGGTGGCGTGCCATCCTGAAGAAGAAGTGAGCCGTTGCGGGACCCCGCGCCCCGCGATCTCGCGTGCACATCGCCGGCGCGCTGCCTCTAGAACCAGCGCTTCCTTTTGAAGAACGCGAGCATCCCCGCGAGCATGACCAGCATCACGCCCCAGACCGCCGCATAGCCCCATCGCCACGACAGCTCAGGCATGTGCTGGAAGTTCATGCCGTAGACGCCCGCGACGAAGGTCAGAGGGATGAACATCGTCGCGATGACGGTCAGGACCTTCATGACCTCGTTCATGCGGTTGCTGACGCTGGAGAGATAGAGGTCCAGAAGCCCCGAG
>CAZAQL010000042.1:0-21681 GCA_964487295.1 uncultured bacterium
ACTCCCTGAAGCTGCGGCTGCCGGGCGGCGATGTCCGCGACATCCCGGGGGCGGTCGAATCGCTGCGGGTCGCGAGCGCAGGCCCTCCCGGGGCCTTCCCCGAGGCCGGTCCCGCCGCCGCCCGCGCCGCGCTCGACGCTTTCATCCCGGAGAACGCGAGCCGCTACGCGGACACGCACAGCGACCCCGGACTCGACGCCTCGTCGCGACTCAGCCCGTACCTCCACTTCGGCCAGATCTCGCCGCTTGAGATCGCGCTCGCGGTCCGCGGCGCGCGATCCGTTCCGACCGACGACCGGGTGGACTTCCTCGAGGAGCTCATCGTCCGGCGCGAGCTCGCGATGAACTTCTGTCACCACAACGACGCATACGACCGCTACGAGTGCCTCCCCGAGTGGGCCAGGAAGATGCTCGCCAAGCACGCGCGCGACCCGCGGCCGTGGCTCTACACGCGCGGTCAGCTCGAGCGCGCGGAGACCCACGACCCGTACTGGAACGCCGCGCAGCGGGAGATGGTGCTGACCGGGTTCATGCACGGGTACATGCGGATGTACTGGGGGAAGAAGATCATCGAGTGGTCCCCGTCCCCCGAGGCGGCCTTCGAGACGGCGCTCTGGCTCAACAACACCTACGAGCTCGACGGTCGCGACCCGAACTCCTTCGCCGGAGTCGCGTGGTGCTTCGGAAAGCACGACCGACCCTGGCAGGAGCGTGACGTGTTCGGAACGGTCCGCTGGATGAGCCCGCAGGGGCTCGAACGGAAGTTCGACATGGAGAGCTACATCGAGCGGGTCAACGCGCTCGCGGCCGACGTCCCGGGAGACGGCAACCTCCGCTCGTGACGGGCCGGTTGGCGCCGCCGGCTGCCTGACACGTCCCGGGTGGCGCCGCCGGCTCGCGACCGGACCGGGAGACGGCGGCCGAGCCTTCCGGGGGCCGTTTCCGGCGCAGGGAGGCAGCCTGGGCGTCGTGGAACGATTCAGGCCGGGCGGCATCCAAACATGCACGGATTCAGCAATCCTTGCTCAGATGATGGAGGTTCTTATGAGCACTCGTGCAGTCGCTCTCTTGGCACTCGCTCTCATCGTGGCGGGACCGATCGGGACCGCCGCACGGCTGGCGATCGACATCGAGGGCGGAATGGTCGGCAGCCTCTACAACGACGTCCGCATCCCGGGAGACGAGGGGACGGACTTCAGCCTGACCGATGATCTCTCGACGGACTCCGCGCCGTACTTCAGAGCGCGCCTCACGTACACGGTCGCCGAGCGCCACACGTTCTCGGCGCTCTACGCGCCGCTCACGCTCGAGGCGAGCGGGACGGCGCCCGCCGACATCTTCTACGAAGGCGAGACCTTCCCGGAGGGTTCGGAGCTCAGCGGGTCCTACACGTTCAACTCCTACCGCCTGACCTACCGATACGAGTTCACACCGCGCGGCAGGTGGAGCTACGGACTGGGGTTCACCGCGAAGATCCGCGACGCCGAGATCAGAGTGGAGAGCGATGAGCTCTCGAGCAGCAAGACGAACGTCGGGTTCGTCCCGCTCCTCAACTTCCGCCTCCGCTACGACGCGACCGACCGGTTCGCGCTCTCGCTCGAGGGCGACGCGCTCGCCGCGCCGCAGGGGCGGGCCGAGGATGTCATGCTCGCGGCGCACTACCGACTGTCGGACTCCGTGGAGGTCCGCGGCGGATACCGACTCGTCGAGGGCGGCGCTGACAACGACGAGGTCTACAACTTCGCGTACCTGAGCTACGCCGCCGTCGGTCTGACGGTGACGTTCTAGCGGCTTGCGACGCTTTCCGCCGGAAGCTTGCCATTCGCACCGAAATGTGCTATCATGGGAGTATCGAGCCATCACGCATACGCACTGCGGAGGTTGCACCGCGGAGGTTCTGCCATGACATCGAGCACGCGCATCATCGCCGCGGTCGCTCTCACGGTCCTCGTCGCCTCGTCCGCCGCTGCCTACGAGATCGGTCACACGACCCTGACGTTCTACGACCCGGCCCGCGGCAACCGGAGCATCCCGACCGAGGTCTACTACCCCGCCGACACCGCCGGCGAGGACGTGCCGGTGGCGTCGGGTCTCGAGTCGTTCCCCGTCGTGACGTTCGGTCACGGCTATCTGATGTCGTGGAGCCTCTACGACTACGTGTACCTGGGCCTCGTCCCCGACGGCTACATCGTGACCTATCCTGACACCGAGGGAGAGCTCTTCCCCGACCACGAGGACCTCGGACTCGACATGGCGTTCATCGTGCAGAGCATGCGGGCAGAGGGCGCGGACCCGGGCTCCCCGTTCTTCGGCCGTGTCGCCCAGACTGCCGCCGCGATGGGGCACTCGATGGGCGGCGGCGCCTCGTTCCTCGCCGCTGCGTCGGACCCGTCCATCACGGCGCTCGCGAACCTGGCGGCCGCCGAGACGAACCCCTCGGCCGTCTCCGCGGCGTCGAGCATCACGGCGCAGGCTCTCATGTTCTCGGGCGGCAACGACTGCGTCACGCCCCCGCCGGACCACCAGATCCCGATGTACGACGCGCTCGCCACCGACTGCAAGACGCGCGTGACCATCGCGGGCGCCAGCCACTGCCAGTTCGCGGAGTCCAACTGGGCCTGCGAGTTCGGCGAGGGGAGCTGTCCCGACCCGACGATCTCGAGGACGCAGCAGCAGGCGACCGTGATGACGCTGCTCGCGCCATGGCTCGACTACGCGCTCAAGGACGATGTGCTCGCCTGGCTCGCCTTCGACGAGCTGCTCGACACGACCGCCGGTGTGACGTATGAGCAGTCGTGCGTACCGACGGCGGCCCCCGGGCTTCCGGCGGCGCGGAGTCTGCTCTCGCTCTCCCCGAGCTTCCCCAACCCTACCGGTGGCGAGGCCACCGTCCGCTTCCACCTCAGCGAGCCGGCGGACGCCTCGGTCCGCGTCTTCTCGCTGGCCGGCCGGCTGGTCGCGGAGATCGCCGACGACCGTCGCGAGGCCGGCTGGCACGCGGTCACCTGGGACGGCCTGACGCGCTCCGGGCACGCCGCTGCGGCCGGGGTCTACTGCTGGCGCGTCGAGGCCGGGGGCGAGAGCGCGCATCGAGCCATTGTCCTGGTCCACTGACCTCGCAGAGGACTGAGTCGTCCTTCATAATCTCGACCGGCTCACTCTAACGTACTGCTCACAGAAACGCGGCCCCCCACCGTGCATCAAAAGCCGCGTGTGAGCAGTATGCGACAGGCTGCTCTCCGGACCGACCGGAGCCAGGAGCCGCCAGCTTCCCCCCGCGATCCCTCGTGCTGCGAGCTCCACGTGAGCGACGACGACCCGCTCCCTCGTGTCGATCCTGCATGATCCTCTCGACGCCCCAACTGCGTCATGATGAGACCGTACGCACCAAGAGCCGCGGAGGCTGACCCGCGGCGTACCGCACACCAGGAGCCTGAATGGACGATCGTTGAGGCAGGAGATCCCCGGCACGCAGTTCCGGACCCGCGCGAGCGGGCCTGGCCCAATGAAGGCAACGAGAACTTCTCTGGAGGAGAGACCATGCGCACAGCAGTGCTGACCATCACCCTTGGCCTGATGCTCCTGACGGCTTCGGCCGCCTCCGCCGACGACACGGCGATGCTTCAGGTCATCCACAACGCTGCGGACCCCGCGGCGGCGGTGGTTGACATCTACGTCAACAGCGGTCCCGATCCGTTCCTCGACGACTTCGCCTTCCGTGCCGCGACGCCCTACGTCGAGGTACCGGCCGGCGTCAACCTCAACATCGGCGTCGCTCCTGGCGGGAGCACGGGCCCCGGCGACGTCATCAAGGACTTCGACGTCGTGCTCGACCCTGACGGCGTCTACGTGGCCATCGCCAACGGCGTCCTCGATCCCTCGGGCTTCGACCCGAACCCCGACATGATCGACATCGCTTTCTCGCTCTATCCTCGCGGCGACATGGAGCTCGACACGCGTCCCTGGGCCGTGAAGCTCATCGGCTTCCACGGCGCCACCGACGCGCCGGGCGTCGACGTCATCGCCCGCCGCGGGCACCGCGTACGCCGGATCATCGATGATATGTACTACGGCGAGTTCTCCGACTATGCCCGCGTCCGCGCGGCGCACTGGGAGCTCGACGTAACGCTTGCCGGCGACAACAGCGCTGTCGTCGCCACGTATGATGCCGACCTGTCGTCGCTGGGCGGCGGCGCCGCCATCGTCTTCGCCTCCGGCTTCCTGAACGGAGCGCAGGGGCCTGCCTTCGGGCTGTTCGCCGCCCTGCCGGACGGCACGGTGCTCGAACTCCCGCCGGTCACGCAGACAGCGATGCTCCAGGTCATCCATAACGCGGCGGACCCCGGCGCCGCGGTTGTCGACATCTATGTGAACAACGGCGACACCCCCTTCCTGGACGACTTCGCCTTCCGCGCGGCCGCGCCGTTCGTGGAGGTGCCGGCCGGCGTGAACGTCAACATCGGCGTCGCTCCGCCCACGAGCACGGGCCCGGGTGACATCATCAAGGACTTCGACGTCGTCTTCGAGCCCGACAAGACGTACGTGGCGGTGGCCAACGGCGTGCTCGACCCCGGCGCGTTCGATCCGAACCCCGAGGGACTCGACATCGCCTTCACGCTGTTCGCCAGGGACGGCATCCGAACGGGAACCTGGGGCAGCTTCGTCAGTCTCATTGCGCTCCACGGCGCCACGGACGCACCGGGCGTCGACGTGCGGGTCCAGGGGCCCTACCACAACTTGAAGCTCTTCGGAGATCTGAGCTACGGCGATTTCTCCGACTACCGTACGGTGCCGGCGCTGGACTACCGCATCGACATCACGCTGGCCGGTGACCCTGACGCCCTCGTCGCCTCGTACCAGGCGGATCTCACGCCGGTCCCCGGTGGCGCCGCGGTCGTCTTCGCCTCGGGCTTCCTGAACGACGCGCAGGGACCGGCCTTCGGTCTCTACGCCGCTCTGCCTGACGGCACGGTCCTCGAGCTGCCGCCGATCGGCCCGACGGCGCAGCTTCAGGTCATCCACAACGCCGCCGATCCGGCCGCCGAGGTGGTCGACATCTACGTGAACAACGGCCCCGTGCCGTTCCTCGATGACTTCGCGTTCCGGACCGCCACGCCCTACGTCGACGTCCCCGCCGGCGTTGAGCTGACGATCGGCGTCGCGCCGGGCACGAGCACAGGACCCGGTGACGTGATCCGCGAGTTCGCGGTCACGCTCGAGCCATATGGTCGCTACGTGGCCATCGCCAACGGCGTGCTGGCGCCCTGCGACTTCGACGAGAACCCGGATGGGCGCCCGATCGAGTTCGCGCTCTACCCGCGCGGCGACATGCGCGAGTACGTGCACTTCGGGCTCGTCAAAGCCATCGTCTTCCACGGAGCCACGGACGCGCCGATGGTCGACGTGGTCGCCCACGGCAGTTGGTGGTCGTGGCGCGTGGCGAACGACATCGGCTACGGTGACTTCTCGGACTACGGGACGTTCATGCCGACGACGTACGAGTTCGACGTGACGCTGGCCGACGACAACTCGGCAGTCGTCGCCACCTACGAGGCCGACCTCGGCCCCGCCTCAAGCCAGGCGCTGACCGTGTTCGCCTCCGGCTTCCTCAACGACGAGCAGGGTGCGGCCTTCGGTCTCTTCGCGGCGCTGCCGGACGGCACGGTGCTCGAGCTCCCGACGGTCGGCACGCCGGTGCGCGAGGGCCCGGTCGCGGAGGACGAGATCCCGGCGACGTTCGCGCTCATGCAGAACGCGCCCAACCCCTTCAATCCGGTCACGACCATCGCGTTCTCGCTGCCGGAGCGCCAGGACGTGCGCCTGACCGTGTTCAACGCGAAGGGTCAGATGGTGAAGACCGTGGTCGACGAGCCGCGCGATGCGGGCCGTCACACGGTGACGATGGACGCCAGGGAGCTTCCGTCGGGCGTCTACTTCTACCGCCTCGAGGCGGGTCCGCACGTGGACATGAAGAAGATGACGCTGCTTAAGTAGCACTCGCACAAAGCGGGCTCTTCGAGCCCGTGCGAACCGGCCGGGCCGTCCTCGTGGCGGCCCGGTCGCTTTGCGGGCTGCCCCCCCGTCCTGAACGCCGGCCCGTCACCATGAAACCCTCGCCCCGCTCACCGTGTCCAAGCCTGTGAACCCCAATGAGAGTCACTCACCAGGAGCGGCTCTCTCCCCTGACCGAACACTCGCCCCCCGGAAGGCCGCGCCGAAGGCCCCCGGGTTTCGAAAGGAGTCGAAACCATGGCATTCTCGAGGAGAATGATCTCGCTCCGGAGAGTCCTCGGCCGCTTCATCTTCGGGTAGGCCCAAGACAGCGGACAATCCTGCACCAAAGCGTCCAGCGCACGTTTTTTCCTTGCGCAGTTCCCAATCTTGTGGGATGATGTTGCCGCTGACCGTTCGTTGGGAGGAGCGCAGCGGTCTCACCCATCGAGAGACGCGGCGCACACACGACAGGGCGGAGTGCGGGAGTCCTGAGTGCGTGCTTCGGATCCCACCACAGCACCGCATGGCGCTTCCGAGGTGCAACCCCATGACCGTGCCGATGGCACGGAGGGAGGCGGCAATGCGTACACTGCTCGTGACAGCTCTCGTGATCGCGCTCGCGATCCCGGCGCTGGCGGTCACGGCGCGCGAGGACATCTGGTTCGCGCCGGGCCCCGGCTACACGCAGCACGACCCGGACGTTGTCTGGGGCGGAGCACGCGACGTGCTCTGGGACAACGGTCCGCTGGTCAACTTCGATCCCGACCAGTCGATGCTCCAGGATACGACACTCGGTATGAGCACGTACGGGTTCGGCCATCAGATCACGTACACCTATTGGATCGCTGACGACTTCACAATCCCTGACGGCGACACCTGGAACGTCGAGAACATCACGTTCTTCGGCTACCAGACGAACAGCACGCTGACCACGACGTTCACCGACTACCACGTCGTCATCTTCGACGGCCCGCCGTTCGAGCCGACGTCCTCGGTCGTCTTCGGCGACCCGACGACGAACGTGCTTCAGGCCAGCGGCTGGTCCGGCATCTACCGGACGCTCGAGTCGGCCCCGGGAGCCACGAACCGTCCGATCATGGCGAACATCTGCGATGTCATGGTCACGCTCGGTCCCGGCACGTACTATGTCATCTGGCAGGCGGCCGGCACGCTGAGCTCCGGCCCGTGGGCCCCGCCGATCTCGATCTGGAACCAGGCCGAGACGGGCGACGGCTGGCAGTCGCTGGACGATGGCCTCACCTGGAGCTACGCCACCGACAGCGGCTCCGGCGCCATTCAGGGCCTCCCGTTCATCGTCGAGGGAACGCACTGCACGCCGGTCGAGACCACAAGCTGGACCAGCATCAAGGCGTTGTACCGGTAGCGCTGCATCAGGGCGGCCGGCGATGCCGCCCGGCGACTCGGCGTCCTTGACGGCCCGCCACCGCGGGTCCGTCCGCTCGCCTCAGCCGCTCCCGCATGGAATCGCAGGACGACACGGCGCCGCCCCCGGGGCTCTCCCCGGGGGCGGCGCTCATGGTCCACCTTCCCCACACCTCGGCTTCAGTGCATCCTCAGAAGCTCGGCGCATCCCCGGCACGTGGGTCTCGGATGCGCCCGCGGCCACTACTGAGCCACCGCATCGAGCCCGCCTCGGGTGTCGGGGAGCGCGGACTCCACGTGGTGAATGCCCTCGCTCTCCGCCCTGCCGTAGAGCTCGGGGTTGAGGTACTTCCCCCGGTCGGCCGCGCGCTTCATCGTCTCCACCTCGATGCGGTGTTCCTGAGCGAAGCGGTCCTGCCGGACGCCTGTGACCTGCCACGAGACCTCGAGCCCCGGTTCGCCGCCCGCGATCAGGAAGCGACCGCCGCTGATGCGCTCGGCGATGTGAAGGTTCGGCGCGGCGCCCCCGATGGGCGTGAGCTGATAGCGATAGTCACGGTTGAGAGCCTCGAAGTAGTCCGGCAGTTCGACCAGCGCCTCGCCGCGCGCGTCGAGGACCACATTGCCGTTGTAGACGTTCATCATGTCCGGGCTCTCGACGAAGGAGTGCGAGAGGTACATGTCCTCGGGATCGAGCGGATGGTCGATCCTGAAGGACCCCGCTGACTTCGAGAGCGTGCCGTTGACGTGCACGTCTCCGCTGAAGTAGCCGGCGTACTCCGTGCCGGTTCCCGCATCTCCGTAGATGGCGTAGGAGACGTCCGCATTGTTGTGGGTCTCGGCATAGAGACCGAACCCGTACTCGGCCCAGCCGGACACGGCGTGTACGCCATAGCTCGTCGTGCCCTCGTAGTCGCCACCATCCGCCTTGCCTCGGACACCGTACGACACACCCTCGTACGTCCCGCCATATCCGGCGACCCCGCTTACCTTGTAGTCCTCGGTGTTGCCGCCCAGCTGCGAGTACCCCGAGACAGCGGTGCTGTAGAAGCCGGGAGCGACGCTGGCAGAGTTTGAACTCGCGGAGACTCCGCAAGACTCACCCTCGAACCTGCCCGCCGTCGAGTACTCACCCGTGCTCTCGATCTCGAACGCATAGCCCCCACTGGTGGCGGATGACCCGGAGTACGGCAGCGCCAGACCCGCGCCCTCCTCCCACGACGCGTTCCCGGACGCGTCGCAGACGAGGACGCGACCGTCGGCGGCGCCCGTCGGCATCCTGAACCCGTCCACCTCCGCCGTTCCCGCGACGTCGAGCGTCGCGTTCGGCGAAGCCGTTCCGACACCGACGTTCCCGGAGGCGTCCAGGTGCAGGCGATTGACAGAGCCCGAAGCCAACGTGAGCGAACTGTCGCTCTGGACGTTGGTCGAGTAGAGGTCGCCGTAGAATGTCGCCGTATCCTCAACATCCATCGTGCCGTTCACATGGAGTGTGGCGCTCGGAGTCGTTCCGATGCCGACCATCGTACCGCTCAAGCGGATCGGCGAATCGCCCAGCGTGCTCGCGTCGGTGAACCTCGGAACGTAGTCGACCGTGCCGCTCCCGCCGATGTCGCCGGATGGCGACTGCCACGTCCCGACGCCCGATGCATCCGAGGTCAACACGTAGCCTTCGGAAGCCCCGGTCGGCAGCTGGAACCCTGTCACGTGCGCGGTCCCGTCGACCTGGAACTTCGAGGCCGGCATCGACACTCCCACGCCGACGTTCCCGTCGTCCCCGATGTAGAGTCCGCTCCCGCTCCCCGACCAGAGGATCATCTGGTTCGTTCCGATCGAGATATGCCCCGGGCTATTCCCAAGCCGCGAGAGAGTCAGGTGGTCGTCCCAGTCGTCGGAGGCAATGGTGAGCTTCGACATCGGCGTGGCGGTCCCGATGCCGACGTCGTGTACCCGGTACGCCACGTCGCCGTTCATCGACCAGTCGCCGTCGGCGGGTACGCCGCCCGCAAGCGACTCGGCCACACCGGCGCGAAACGCATACGGCGCCGAGGTCAGTTCGGTTCGAGGCGACATGGGCGCCTCGCCACCGACGCTGATCTCGAGCCAGTAGGGAGCTTCGAAGTCGAGGCTTAAGGGGGTGACATCGCCGAGCGTCACACTGAAGACACCATCCGCGACGTCGACGATCCGGGACTCGGTCCAGAGAGCGGTCCCGCCGATCTCGCTGTCGTAGATGGTGAAGGTCATCGCGTAGTCGTCATCCGGAACGGGCGTCCCGTGGTCTCTGAGTACACCCTGGTAGCTCAGGGTACTGGGAACCTCGGCCGCCGACGGCGTCGCGAGCGCGAGCGCGGCGACAAGGATCAGAAGGGCGCGCATGGTCTCCTCCTCGCAGGGGCCGGCATTCCGGCCAACCCATCATCAGGAAGGTGATATCTTACTCATTTTAGCATAATCGCATGAGTTCGTCAATAATGACGCCTCACCGTCGTCCCCATGAAACCATCCGCCCCCGAGCGGTGTCTATGTGTGTGTATCAGGCAGGATGGAGACCAACGGAGCGACCGGAGAGAGCCCCATGTTCAGCATTCAGGTCATCGCGACCGACCAGAGCCCCAGGCGGCGGGATGGGTGGCTCGCCAGGCTTCTCAGACGCACGGGCCGGCAGGAGGCGCCCGAACGCTCACGGGAGGGCTCGGCTCCGGACCGCTACCCGGACTTCCCGGCAGCGGGGACGGAGTCCGAGCGTCCCTAGACGCCGACCGCCCTGCGGCCAAAGCGCCTGCACTGCGCAAAGCGGCTGACCAGCAGATGACACGCCGGTCCCCTCTCGGGGGCCGGCGTGTGCTATGGTGGCGTCATGGACGACTCCAGCCAGAGAGAGCCGGCCCCACCCGACCACAGCGGCCGCGGCGCGTCGGCCGGTGGCGACCCGCGCCGTGAGGGCCCGATCCGCCTTCGGACCCGCGTCCACCGCCCCTTCCGCGGGAAGACCATTCTCGAGTTCCTCTGCGAGCGGTTCCGGTACCACCCGAGGAGCATCTGGGTGCAGCGGATCGCGTCGGGGAGCATCCGCGTCAACGGAGAGGTCGCCGCGCCGGACGCCGTCGTCGACGCCGGCGACGTCGTCGAGTACGAGATCGACATCGTCGAGCCCGAGGTCGACTTCGCATACGACGTTCTCTATGAGGACGCGGACCTCCTCGCAGTCTCGAAGTCCGGCAACATCCCCGTTCACGCTAGCGGCAACTACATCCGCCACACGCTCATCGCGCGGGTTCGAGCCGACCTCGGCGAGAAGGTCCATCTCTGCCACCGGCTGGACCGCGAGACGAGCGGCGTCGTCCTGCTGGCGCGGAACACGGAGGCCCGACGCGCGATGGGACGGGCGTTCGAGGAGGGTCAGGTCGAGAAGGAGTACGTCGCCATCGTGCGGGGCGAGCCGTCGGCGGACACGTTCTCCTCCTTCCGACCGCTCCGGAAGATCGGAAAGCAGCACCCGATCCCCCGCACCGTGGTCGACGCGAAGGCGGGCAAGCCCGCGGTGACGCTGTTCCGCGTCCTCGAACGCCTGGGCGGCGTGAGCGTCGTCGAGGCGTCACCCGAGACCGGACGCACGAACCAGGTCCGTGTCCACCTCGAGGTCGAGGGATACCCCATCGTCGGCGACAAGACCTACGGCCTCCCGGCGAGACTCCTGCGGAAGATGGTCGCCGACCCCGAGGACGCGGACGTCCTCGCCCACCTCGTCCTCCCCCGCCACGCACTCCACCACGCGCGAATGCGGTTCGCGCATCCACGCACAGGCGCCCCGACCGAGATCGGGGCGCCGCTTGCAAAGGACATGGCGGAGTTCATCGACGCGTCGCGATAGACGCGTCCGACCGCACGTCGCCGTTGTCCGAACCAGCATCCGGGTCCGATCGTCCGGAGGCGCAGGCCGAGCCCAGGTGCGCCCCGAAGAGCACGACGTTCGTCACGAGGTAGACCCAGAACAGGAACGCGATGACCACGCCGAAGGACCCGTACACGACGTTGTACCGGTTCAGGCCGGACTGGAGGAAGAGCGCGAAGAGCTCCGTCACGACGAAGCTCCCGAAGGTCGCAGCGAGCGCGCCCCACGCGGCGTCACGCCACCGCACGTGCGGGGCCGGAACGCCCTTGTACATGACGAACAGCAGCAGGAACGAGACGGCGTAGGTCACCGCCTCCGCGGTGAGCTGGCTGACGTCGGGGATGTTCAGGTCCAGGCGTGTGTTCACGCTCTCGACCCAGACGGGGATGACGCTGACGGCCGCACGAGCGACGATCGCCAGCACCGTGAGCACGGCCAGCACGCCGACGAGCGCGAAGCCGGAGATCCTGGAGCGGAGCGCGATCATGCGCCCCGTCGCGCCCCACGCCCTGTTGAGATGCTCCGACAGGAGCGAGAACACGTTCGACCCCGACCACAGGAGCATCACCGAGCCGACGATGGTGACGGGCGCCCGCGCCTGCACGACGCGCAGGACATTCTGCTCGAAGAACGGCTTCGAGAAGTCGGGGAAGAACCGCACGATCTGCCGGAGCACGAACTCCTGGCCCTCGGCGCTCTCCACGAACCGGCTGCCCAGCGCGATGAGGATGAGGATGATGGGGAAGATCGAGACGATCGCGTAGAACGTGACACCGGCCGCCGTCTCGCTCGCGCGGTTTGTGAAGAACGCCCGCAGAGCGCCGCGCAGCGTCGCAACCGGAGATGAACATCGGCGATCCATCCAGCCTCCTCCTGCTCTCGGTGCCTCAGCGCAGACTCCTGATGAGCGCGAGGTCCAGCGGTCCCTTCGCCCCCCACCCCCGCTTCCCGGACGGGATCTCGGGACGAAACCGCTCGTAGAGACCGTACGCCCGGTCGGCGAGGTCGGACGGCGGGATCGAACGCGCCAGCTCCTCCATCGCGCTTCGCACGTCGGCAAGATCATCACCGAACTTCCCGTCGAGATAGCGCTCGACGGCGTCGGGGTCGATAGGCCTGTCCTTCACGACCGCGCGGATCCCGTCATCGGTTCGCACGGCGGAAACCGCGCGACCCATGAGGTCTATCCAGAGCTCCTCGCCGAGCCCGCTCTTCGGCGGCCTCTTCCCCGCGACCTCCTTCGGCTTGAAGATGCCGAGCCGCCTCCCCTTCGACTGCGCGTTGAGGCCCGCCACCGCCTTCCCGAGCGTGAGCGACTCACCCTTGCGGAATCCGAGCCGCCGCGCGACGACGACGCCCCAGAGCGTGAGCACCGGCGCGCGATTGATCTCGATGACATCACGCTTCGCCACGAGCCCTCCTCACAGCCCCGCCGACTCGAGCCACCACAGCAGCAGGATGATCAGTCCGGTGACGGGGAGCACAACCACCCACTCGTTCACCTTGAGCAGCCTGGGAAGCGTGAGATCCCCGAAATCGCCGACGGTCATCACGCCGCGCGAGAGACGCGGGTAGAGCGCGGCGAGGACGCCCGCTCCCAGCAGGATCCCCACGACGCCACCGAGCAGCGCGTCCATCGACCCCTGGCCGACGGCGCCGGCGATGGTGCCGGGGCAGTACCCGAGCACCGCGAAACCGGCCCCGAAGATGAGCCCGCCGACGAGCGACGTCCCGACCGACCCGGGCTTGGGGTGAAGCTCGGCCAGGCCCAGGCTCTTCATCAGGTGGACGCCGAGCGTGCCGACGACCACGGCCGTGAGCATGATCTTGACGACCGTGAAGTCCTCAAGCATCAGCTGACCGATGATGACATCGTAGCGCGTCACGCCGCCGCGCTGAAGCAGGAATCCGAAGCCGACGCCGAGCAGAAGCCCGATGAGGAGCTGCGCGGGCTTCCTCGCATGGAGTCCCTTGAGCATCTCCCCTCCTAGCCCGCGATGACGCGGAAGATGAGCATCGCCACCGCGATGCCGCCGACGAAGAACGAGATGGCCGCGATCCAGCTCGAGACGGCCATCTGGAGCGTTCCGCTGATGCCGTGTCCGCTTGTGCAGCCGCCGGCCCAGCGCGAGCCGAGTCCCATGAGGAACCCGCCCGCCAGAGCGACGAGCCAGCGCGCGAGCGGCGCGTGCCCGAAGGCGGTCTCGAAGCGGCCGGGCACCCACTCGATGCGGAGCGAGCCCGAGACGAGGGCCGACAGGAACGCGCCCAGGATCACGCCAACGACGAGCATCCACTCCCAGTCGATCTCGATCGGGAACTTCCGGTAGTACTCCTTCTCCTCCACGCCCCGCCCCCGGAACACCCGCTCGATCATCCCGCTGGTCCTCGCGAACGCGGTCGAGCAGCCGATTGGCTTGTTCGACAGCAGGAACGCCAGCCAGCTCAACACACCGATGCCCGCCCCGACGATGTAGGGCGACCAGCGCGGCATCGTCCAGAGGTCCATATCTCCTCCTTGCTAGTCCCTTCCCTCTTCGACGAACCGCGGCCCGTGCGGCAGCGCGCAGACGGCGCACGCGTCGCTGTGACCGGCGGCCTTGTATCCGGCGTACCCGCCCGCGGCGTTCATGATGTTCGAAAACCCGTGTCGTTCGAGGAAGCTCGCCGCGGTGCTCGATCGGTTCCCGGAGCTGCACATCACGACCGTCGGAAGGGCCGAGTCCAGGTCGCGCGGCCGTTCGCGGAGGTCGGCCGTCTGGATGTTCCGCGAGCCCTCGACGTGCGACGACGCGTACTCCGCCGGCGCGCGGACGTCGAGGAACTCGAAGAGATCCTCTCCGGTCACCATCTCATGCAGCTCATCCGGCGAGAGCAGCGCCGCGTGCGCCGTCGGGAGACCGTCCCGCGACCACGCGAACACCCCGCCCTCCAGGAACGCGTCGACACGGTCCAGCCCGACGCGCCTGAGCCACATCGTCGCCTCGAGCACCTCGTCCCGCGTGTCGGCCACGAGGAGCAGCCGGTGCTCCGGAGGAAGCACCCATCCGGCGAACGTCGGGAAGTTCCCGGCGAGAGGGAGGCTGATGGAGTCGCGCAGATGCTGTCCGCCGTAGGCGTCGTAGGATCGCACGTCCACGACGGTGGTCCTGCGACCGCGGGCGCGTTCCGCGAACTCCGAGCTTAGAAGCGCGCGCGGACCGGCGAGCTTCCGGACCAGCGTCGGCCCCTTCGCGTTGACGGCGCTCAGGCGCGCGAAGTGATCGGGCGCCGGCGGCATGTCCTCGGTCAACGACCGGATGAACTTCGCCCGGTCACGGGTGCGGAGCGCGGGGTTGTAGCGCTTCTCGTACCCGATCGTGCTGCGCCACTTCGACGCCATCGCGCGGCCGCACAGTGACCCGGCCCCGTGCGCGGGAAGCACCTCGCAGAAGTCGGGCAGCTTGAGGAGCTTCTCGTGCAGGCTGTCGTACAGCTTGTCGGCCAGTTCCTGCGCGCGGCCCGGGAAGAGGTCGGGACGTCCCACGTCTCCGACGAAGAGCGTGTCGCCGGTGAACACGCAGGCCGGCTTCTCGCCGCGTACCATATCGGTCACGACGTAGCTTACGTGCTCCGGTGTGTGGCCGGGCGTCTCGAGCACATCGAAGCGCATGTGCTCGACCTCGAAGGAATCCCCCTCGCGAACCGGAACGTGATCGTACGCGCACTTCGCCGATCTCGGCGCATAGATGGTGGCGCCCGTCGCCTCGGCGAGATCCATGTGACCCGAGACGAAGTCCGCGTGCAGGTGTGTCTCGAGGATGTGCGTGATGCGCACGTCCAGCGCCGCGGCGGCCGCGAGGTAAGGCTCGACGTTCCGCTCGGGGTCGACGACGAGACAGCCGTGGTTCCCGGCGATGAGGTACGAGCTGTGCGCGATCTTCTCGACGAAGAAATGCTTGATGAGCATGCGGCCTCCTCCGGATGAGATCGGAGTGCTAGGTGAAGATGGTCATCACGAGAGCCGTCGCGACGACGAGGAAGATGATCGTCATGACGCTGCCGGCCTTCAGGTAGTCGGCATTGCGATACCCGCCGGGGGCCATCACAAGCGCGTTCACCTGATGGGTCGGCAGCACGAACGAGTTCGATGCGGAGACCGCCACGAGGAGCGCGAGCGCTCTCGGACTGATTCCGGTCTCACGCCCGAGAATGACGACGAGCGGCACGAGCACGACTGTCGCCGCGACGTTGGACATGAAGAGCGTGAACACGGTGGCGAGCGCGGCGACGGCGAGCATGAGCACGAAGACCCCGCTCCCGTCCGTCAGGTCGACGACGAGTCCCGCCACGTACGCCGCGGCACCGGTCTTCTCCATGGCAACGCCGAGCGGAATGAGCCCCGCGAGCAGGAAGACGGTCCGCCAGTCGATGGCGTGGTAGGCGTCATCGGCATCGAGCACCCGCAGGAGCACCATAGCCAGCGCCCCGGTCAGGAGCGCGTGTGAGAGCTGGAAGCCGATGAAGGCGAGCACGAGCGCTCCGGCGAAGCACGCCAGCGCGACCGCAGGGTGGCGGCGCTTCGTCGCATCCGCCTCGACCGCCGAGGACAGCAGGAAGTGCCTGCGGTCCCCCATCGCCGCGATCATCCGCCACGGTCCGTGGACGATGAGCGCGTCGCCCGGCCTGAGCGGGACGTCCGAGAAGTCGGTCCGCTGCTCGACGTCGCCCCGAAGCAGCATGATGGGTTCCACGTGGTGGTTCTTCCTGAGCGCGATCTCCCTCAGGGTCTTCCCCGCCACGGGAGACCGCGGCGGGATGATGACCTCCGCGAACCCGGCGTCGCCTCCCGGGTCGAGCTCGCCGAAGTCCCGGCACTCCCTGCGGCACTCAAGGCCGTGGTCTGCGCAGAAGCGTTCGACGTCCTCGGGTCGGCCGAGGAGCGCGAACCGCTGCCCGACCGCGAGCAGCGTGTGCCGCCAGGGCGCGTACTCGATATCGCCCTCCTGCTCGAGCGCGAGGATGTTGACGCCGTACCGGCTCCAGAGGTCGAGTTCCTCGCGCGAACGCCCGACGAGCGGGCTCTCCGCGGGAACCGTGAACTCGTAGATCGTCGAGGGGAGCTCCCACGTCTCGATCAGCTCCTGCTCGCCGCCCCTCTGCTGCTCGTCCCGCCTGGCCGTCGGGAGGACCCTGGGCCCCAGCGCGACGAAGTAGAGCACGCCCGCCGCGAGAAGCGCCAGGCCGACGGGCGTCACGCTGAAGAGGCCGAACCCCTCTTCCCCGCTCCGGCGCAGGAGGTCGTTGAGAACGATGAGCGGCCCCGAGCCGACCATGGTGATGGTCCCGCCGAGAATGGCCGCGAACCCCATCGGCATGAGGAGCCGCGAGGCCGGGATGGCCTTCCGCCGGGAGATGCGGAGCATCGCCGGCATGAAGAGCACGGCCGCTCCCACGTTCTGCATGAAGCCGGAGAGCACCCCGACGACGGCGGAGACCACCCCGACGAGGCGGCGCTCGCTGTCTCCGGCCGCGCGCATGATCGCCCCGGTGATCCGACGCGTCACGCCGGAGCGCTCGAGCCCCGCTCCCATGATCATGACGGCGGCGACCGCGACGACCGCGTTGCTCGCCAGACCGGAGAAGGCCTCGATGGGCGTCAGGATGCGAAGCCACGCGAGGAGGAGCATCACCAGCACCGCGATGACGTCGACGCGGAGACGCTCCGTGACGAACAGGACGATGGTGGCGGCGAGAACGATGAGGACCGTGAGGATCTCGGGCGTCACGCCAATCCTCCCTGTCGCTGGCGACGCGCCGGTTCCCGCCGAACGGCACACCGCGTGTGAGGGATTGGCGCGCCCCGCTCGGAGGCGCGCCGGTGCGAGATGCCGCTACTTCCCCGGGCACTCCGCGGCCACGGCCGGGTCGATGCCCTTGTCACCGTAGGCCTTGTCGAAGTGCGCCGCGAAGTCGGCGGCGAGCTTCTCGGCTCGCCTGACGAAGGCGTCCTTGTCGTCCCAGGTGTTGACCGGATTCAGAATGGACGCGTCGTCGATGCCCGGACACGTCTTCGGCACGGCGACCTTGAAGATCGGGTCGATCTCGAACTCGACGTCCTCGAGCTCGCCCGACAGCGCGGCGTTGACCATCCTTCGAGTCACGGGCAGGTTGATGCGAGAGCCCACGCCGTACGGCCCTCCGCTCCACCCCGTATTGATGAGGTAGACGGTCGACCCGTGCTTCTCCATCCGCTCGCCGAGCATCGACGCGTAGACGTCGGGGTTCCTGGGCATGAACGGTTCGCCGAAGAACCGCGAGAACGTGCTCACCGGCTCTGTGACACCCGTCTCGGTCCCGGCCAGCTTGCTCGTGTAGCCCATCAGGAACCAGAGCATCGCCTGCTCGCGCGTGAGCCTCGAGACCGGAGGGATGACGCCGTTGGCGTCCGCCGTGAGGAAGAGGATCGTGGCCGGGTGGCCGGCTCTTGACGACTCCTTGATGTTCGAGAGGTAGCGGAGCGGGTACGAGCCGCGCGAGTTCGGCGTGAGGCGGTCGTCGAACAGATCGAACTCGCCCCACGGGTACATCATCGCGTTCTCGATGATCGAGCCGTGCTTCTCCACCTCATCCTCGTGGAAGCAGGCGTTCGTGATCTCGGGCTCCTTCGCGGGGTCGAGGTCTATGAGCTTCGCGTAGCAGCCGTACTCGAAGTTGGCGATGCCGTTGTCGTTCCAGCCGTGCTCATCGTCACCCAGAAGCGCGCGCGATGCGTCGGCCGAGAGCGTGGTCTTGCCGGTGCCCGAGAGCCCCAGCAGGAGCGCGCTCCGCCCGTCGGTCCCCTCGTTGGCGCTGCAGTGGATCGGCAGGATCCCCTCGCCGGGAAGCACGTAGTTCATCACGGTGAAGATGAGCTTCTTGACGCTTCCGCAATAGGCTGAGCCGTAGACGACGCCGATGCGACGGTCGAGGTCGATGGCCACCGCCATCGTCGACGTTCCCTTGAGTCTCGGATCGACACGCAGCCGCCCCTCATAGCGCGCCGGGTCGAGCTTGTGATAGGGCAGCGCGATGAGCGTGAAGTGCCGGTCGCTGAAGCACGTGTGCCCGGCGATCTCGTCCGACCAGGGCCGGAACATGTTGTCGGTGAAGAGCGCCGCGAGGGCGAAGTCGCCGATCGTGTGAACGGGCAGCGCGTAGTCGGGGTCGGCGCCGACGAGCCGGTCGGTCACGTAGACCTTGTCGACCTCGGAGAGCGTCTCAAGCGAGTCTTCGAGCAGCATGTCGAACGTGGACGGCTCCATCGGGATGTTGTTGGGGCTCATCCAGTCGATGGTGTCCTGGCTCTCCGGCCGCTTCACGATGTAGGTGTCCTTGGGGCTCCTGCCCGTCGACTCGGGAGGCGTCCAGGTCGCGAGCGCTCCGCACGCGCTGGCGATGGCCTCACCGTTGGCGAGCGCCTCGCGGATCATCTGTTCCCTGGGGACATTGTCCAGGACATCGGGTCGCTTCAACAGCAGATCCTTGAGCTTCTCCTGAAACGTCATCTCGGTCTCCGTCGTGCATGTGATCGTGGCTTGGACGCCATCGCAGGCGTGGATCATCAACCTCTCCATGCTATACCGCTCCGAGCGCGAAGTGAAGCACGAAGGGCCTCAGGGCTCGAATGACTCGAGGATGCGCCGGTCAGCCGCGGGGAGACCCAGCGTGAGGGCCTGTCCGGGCGCCACCCAGCGCACGTCCGGCGTCCGCCTGAGCCTCCCGCGTGGGGTCCGGCACACGAGTACGACGAGCCTGACCCTGTTGGTCGTCACGCCGTACGTGACCGCAGGCAAGGGGGTGAGATCATCGCATGTCAGGCCGTAGGAGCGCTCGAGACGCTCACGCAGCGCCGCCGCCGGGTCGTCTCCCTCCCGCGAACCGCCCGACCCGCCATCCGTCCGCCCGCCGTCTGCTCGACTCTCGGAGACGATGACACGCGGAAGCCTCCACAGTCCCGGCCACCATCCGCGCTCGTCCGGCTCCCGCGTGAGGAGCACGCGTCCGCGCCGCGCCGCGAGCGCGGCGGTCTCCCGCATCTCGTTCGGTCCGCCGGCCGGCCGGGCGGGCGGGAAGCGCTCCGGATCGCCGTCTTCGCGGGCGAGGCAGTGCTGCGAGACGGGACACGTCTCGCAACCCGGCGCCCGTGGCGTGCAGACGAGCGCGCCGAGTTCCATCATCGCCTGGTTGAAGTCGCCGGGACGCCCGGGATCGATGAGCCGTGCGGCGAGCGCCCTGAGCCGCTGCCGCGCCGTGGCCCTGGTCGCGTCCCTCGCCTCGGCTGAGAGCCTCGCCAGCGCGCGAACGACGTTGGCGTCGAGCACCGGCACGGCCTCACCGAACGCGATGCTCGCGACGGCGGCCGACGTGTACTCGCCTACTCCGGGGAGCTCGCGAAGCTCGTCGGCGGTCTCCGGGACGCAGCCACCGCCACCGGCGATCGCGATGGCCGCTTTGCGCAGGTTCCTCGCCCGGCGGTAGTAGCCCAGCCCGGACCACGCGGCGCAGACCTCGTCCTCGCTCGCGGACGCCAGCGAATCGAGCGTCGGGAACCGATCGAGGAAGCGAGGCCAGTACTCCTCGACGCGCGCGACCTGCGTCTGCTGGAGCATCACCTCGGAGACCAGGATGGCGTACGGGTCGTCCGTCCGCCGCCATGGAAGATCCCGTCTCTGCGCGTCGTACCACGCCAGAAGGTCGCTACGGAATCCCCGGGCGTTCATGCGGACCTCCTTCTGGGTTCCCGGGCGTTCATGCGGACCTCCTTCTGGGTTCCCGGGCGTTCATGCGGACCTCCTTCTGGGTTCCCGGGCGTTCACGCGGACCTCCGTGCGGATTCCCGGGCGCTCATGCGGACCTCCTTGTTGGCCGTTCGCCGTCCTCGATGCAGAGCGAACAGGTCGGTGAGCGCGGAGCTCCCGCGTCCCGGCCCGGGCGCCCGCCTTGACACGAGCCGAGCGAGCCGCCATAATGCGAATGAGGTCTCCGATACCGGAGCCGGCGTTGACGGCACTACGAACCGCTGTGGATGACGCCCCGATCGCCAGACGTCACGCGCCGGGGCGTGTTACGTTGCACGGCGCACCGGGCGCCGGCCACGAAACGCGAAGGCCGGGACGCGAGTGTGGTTCCCCCCGCCGCGGACGGCCGAACAGGAGCAGGCATGGCGCATCGAAACAGGATACCGGCTCGCAGTCAGTCCGAGACGGCGGGATCCGAGGAGTTCCTGACGTTCCGCGTGAAGGACTGCGCGCTGGCCGCCCTCGCGACCGGCGAACGGGCCCAGAACCTCAAGGAGCTGAGGGACCGGCTCCGCGACGTCGACGCCGCCAACATATACTACCACTTCTGGGGCACCTTGCTTCGTCCCGTCTTCGACGACCCACGATACAACAACGATTTCGCGATCTGGGTCTTCGACGCGCTGCACAACCAGGCCCTGGCCGAGCGGCTCGGCGTTCTCGATCCGGCCGACTACCACGACATGGAGGAGCTCCGCGAGGAGCTTCTTGATATCGTCGACGAGGAGCTCGATCGGAGCGAGGTGTTGCCCTGGACGTCGCACGATTCCCAGTTCCGCTTCATGCGCTCGCAGATCGTCGTCTTTGACACCGGGCACACCGTCATCGACCCGTGCCGGCTCGCGGAAGCGGTCGAGAGCATGTCGGTGGGGAGCGTCTTCTACCATTTCGTGGACGCGAGACGCCGGACGCCGAATGGCGTGGACGACTTCCGCGCCTGGCTGATGGGTCTCCCCGGCGACCACACCGCCGCCCGCGAGCGGCTCGCGCAGGTCGACCCGTTCTTCAGGAGCCTTGTGGAGCTGCGCACCGAACTGGTCGCCGCGCTCCGCGAGTCGCTGCCCGCGGATTGCGCCTGAGCTGTCTGAGCTCGGAGTGCGACCGCCCGCGCCACCCGGCGCGCGCGAATCGACACAACCGTAACCCGTCAGGAGGAAGACCCCACTGATGTCGACATCCCTTTCCAGATACGCCGCAGTCGCCGGCGAGGACGTGGTCGACCAGCTGAGACAGCTCGCTGCGCCCCTCAAGGGGAAGCGTGTCGTGCACGTCAACTCGACGCGGGTCGGCGGCGGGGTCGCGGAGATCCTCGCCAAGCTCATCCCGCTCAAGGTCGAGCTCGGCATCGAGGCGACCTGGGAGGTCATCAGCGGCGATGACGACTTCTTCAATGTCACGAAGTCGTTCCACAACGCGCTCCAGGGCAACCCCGTGAACATCCCGGACTCGCTGTACAGACACTACGCCGCCGTCAATCGGGAGAACGCCGCGAGGCTCGAGAGGACGCTTGCGACCGCCGACCTCGTGTTCATTCACGACCCGCAGCCGGCGCCTCTTCTGAGCTTCATCCCGAACCGGCAGGGTCCCTGG
>CAZAQL010000043.1:0-21294 GCA_964487295.1 uncultured bacterium
CAAGCCAACTTCCTCACCCGGCTGGGTGGGTCACGATGTACCCATGCGTTCCCTCTCGCCGTAGCGGCGCCGATTGACAGTGTCACGGGCCTCATCTAGACTCGGTAGCCATGCACATCGTGTTCGTACACAGGGGTGTCTACCCCGAAAGAATAGGCGGCACCTACAGTTACATCTATGAACTGGGGCGCCGGCTCGCCGCGCGCGGGCATCGCGTTCGGGTGATCGCGAGCACGCGCGAGCCCGATGCTCCGGCGCCGTACGAGCACGAGGGGATGCTCATCCACAAGTACGCGTTCCGTCGCCTGAACCCCGTCGCGAGCACGCTCCAGCACCTTGCGAACACGAAGCGGCTGTTCGAGGAGATCCACGCCGCTGAGCCGGTCGACATCCTGACCATCCACGAGGCGCAGCTCGGTTATCGCCTCGCGCGCTCGCGGCTCGGCCGTTCGGTCTGCCAGCTCCCGACCTTCCACGCGCCGGTGTTCCTGGAGTTCCGGCTGCGAGTCCGGTGGCTGCAGAGCCAGGAACGCTCCCCGTTGCGCCGGGCAGTGCGGCGCTCCATTGCTCCGGTGTTGGAAGCCTGGCAGCGCCGGTTTGAGGAGGGAGTCCTTCAGGTTGCCGATGGTATACACGTGTTGTCTCAGTACAGCCGCGGTCACATTGAGCAGCAGTTCCCCGGCGTTGACCTCGACAAGGTTGAGATCATACCGGGTGGCGTCGATGCGGAGCGATTCAAGCCGGCGGACGATCGTAGTGCCTTGAGAGATCGCCTACGGATCCCAGCAGATGTGCTCGAGATTCTGACAGTCAGAAACCTCTCGCCGCGGATGGGTTTGGAGAACCTCATCCTGGCGCTGCGGAAGGTCATCGACCGCACAGCATCGGATGCTCCGAGGCTTCATCTGACGGTCTGTGGAGATGGCGACCTGCGGGCGTCTCTGGAGAGCCAGATTGATGAGCTCGACCTCCGACGCATCGTGACGCTCGCCGGTCGAGTAACGGATGAAGAACTGGTCCAGCGGTACCAGGCGGCTGACCTCTTCGTGCTCCCGACTCTCGATATGGAGGGCTTCGGGATCTCCACGGTCGAGGCTCTTTCGACAGGGCTACCGGTCATAGGCACGCCAGCCGGTGCGACCCCGGAGATCCTGAGCCGCATCGATGCCCGCCTTGTGACACGGGACACGTCGGCCGAGGCCATCGCGGAGGCCATACTCGCCTGGCTCTCCTGGGGGCAGGCCGCGGACACCGAGAATCGCTATCGTAGCGAGGTTCTGAGACGCTACGACTGGGAACATGTGGCCGATGCCATGGAGGAATGGTACGGGGCGGCAGTCAGGGAGTCGCGGGCCGAGCGCTGATGCAAGGCGACAGTGTTGTCGATGACGGCGTCAACGGTCGCGAAGTGCCGGGGGAACGACGGATGGCGGAGTTCCTTTACCGCCATCGAGAGCAGGCGGTCGCTGTGTCTGGTCTGAGCTGATCCTATGGAGAGCAGGCGATTGAACGCATTGGATGTCGCTAGAGGATGCTACGCGAGATCACCATGGTGGGTACGCAGATCGGCAGGGTGGGCACTCTCTGCCCTCCCACTGAGGTTGAGACTCGGGAAGAACTACTTCGCAACGCTGAGTCTCATCCAGCGTGCGGAGGAGGATCCTGAGTTCGTGCTCTCCTATCAGACGCACAATCTTCGTCGACTGCTCCTGGCCGGGAGGACCATCCCTCACTACGAGCGCACCGTCTCTGACCTGCTTGACAGCATCAGCATCGAGGAACTGAGTATTGACGACTTGAGGCACCTGCCCATCCTCACCAAGTCGAATGTTCGAGGGTGTGCGGAGCGCTTCCTGGCGTGTGACCCATCAGATGTGGACTTGGTGACAACGGGGGGCACTTCTGGAGCCCCCATGGAGTTCTACCTCGACAAGGACCGGGGTCCTAAGGAGTGGGCGTTCATCAACCACATCTGGGCCCGGGGAGGCTATCGGCCGGGGGACAGACGCGCCGTGCTGCGCGGGACGTGGATTCGCGATGCCGATACCAGGCCGTGGGAGTTCGATCGCGCACTCAATGAACTCAGATTGTCCCCGTTCCACATGACACCTGACACCCTGGATGAGTATCTGGTCTTGCTGGGACGCTTCGAGGTCCGGTTCATCCATGGATACCCCTCAGCGATTTCCATCCTGGCTCGACGGGCTCTTGAGACAGGCTGGCTTCCCCCGGGCAGTCTTGCTGGTGTCCTCCCGATCTCGGAGACCATGTACGACTTCCAGCGGCAGCTGTGCAGGCAGGCATTCGGGGGCGCACGCATTCTGCCGTTCTACGGTCTGAGTGAGAAGGTCGCGATCGCAGGTGAATCTTCGACCTCGGAAGGTGTCTACGAGTTCGAACCGCTTTATGGGATCACCGAGCTTGTCGATGACGCAGGCAATGAGATCACGCAAGTGGGCAAACACGGCAGAATCGTATCGACAGGTCTGCTGTCAACCGGTATGCCGCTCATCAGGTACGACACCGGCGATGAGGGAGCGCTCGTGGCCCGTCCAACAAGAGCCAACGGGTACAAGCTTACTGTGAGTGGAATCGTATCAAGATGGAACCAGTCGTACCTTGTTGGCATGAACCACGAGCTTATCTCCATGGCGGCCATGAATGTGCACTCCGAGGCCTTCGCTTCGGTGGGAGAACTGCAATTCCACCAGGACACGCCAGGTGAGGTCACGATTCGGGTCGTTCCTCGGAGTGACCATCGAACAGATGATCTGTCAGAGTTCGTGCGAGAGATCCAGCGGAAGGTCGGTGGCGCCGTACGCTTCGAAGCAGAGGTGGTCGATGCCATTCCGACAACAGTGCGAGGGAAGCGACGTCTGGTGGATCAGCGGCTTCGCGTAAAGCACAGCACCACATCAGCAGAAAGGTAGCGGAGATCCATGGTCGAGGCGGAGCGCCACAGGACCACCCGGATCATCATGATGGGGCCATCGCTCCGGGTGAGAGGGGGTGTTTCCTCTGTGGCCCGCTCCCTGATGTCAGTGATCCCGGCGTCGAAGTGGGAGATTCGCTACGTGGCGACGCACGTCGACGGTCCGAGGATCTTGAAGGCGATGGTCGCTGGTATCGGGGCCGTGTGTCTGCTCTTCCTGCTCTCGTTCTGGCGTCCCAACATCGTCCACCTGCACATGGCGTCGAGAGCGAGCTACCGGCGCAAGGCGATCCTCGCAAGATTGGTCAAGCTCTTCAGAACGGGCCTCGTATTGCATGTGCACGGAGCGGAGTTCCATGTCTTCTACGACAAGTCGCCGCCCTCGCGCCAACGCGCCATCACGCGCACGCTCGAGTCCGCCGACCTCGTCATCGCGCTCTCCGACGAGTGGAAGCGCAGGCTGACCGCGATGGCGCCACGTGCGGAGATCCGCGTCCTCATGAACCCCGTGGTCTGCGACGAGTTCGCCGGCGTCCCCGCCGAGCGCGCGCCGGTTCCGGACCGAGGGGGCACAGTTCTCTTCCTTGGCGCGTTCGGAAAGCGGAAGGGGACGTTCGATCTGATCGAGGCCGGCGCCCGCGTTGCGGAGCGAAGGCCGAACGTCGTGTTCGAGCTCGGTGGCGACCAGGCCGTCAACGAACTGCGCGCTCTCATCGATGAGCGCGGTCTTCACGACAACGTTCGGATACTCGGGTGGATCAGGGGAGAGGACAAACTCGACGCCTTCCGCAGAGCTCACGTCTTCGCGCTCCCGTCATACCATGAGGGGCTTCCCATCGCCGTGCTCGAGGCACTCGCGGCCGGATTGCCGCTCGTGACCACCCCGGTCGGCGGGATCCCCGAGGTCATTGAGAACGGCGTGAACGGCGTTCTCATCGAGCCGGGGGATGTGGAGGCTCTGGCCGCGGGGCTCCTCCGGCTCCTGGACGACGAAGACCTCCGCCGACGGATGGCGGAGACGAACGTCCGGGTGGCGCGCGAGGACCACGATGCCTCCGTGGTCGCGCGCACCCTCTGTCTCTGGTATGATGAGATCGTGGCGAGACGGAGCGACGCGCCCCCGCGGGCGCGGTCGTGATCTCCGTCCGCGCGGCCGTCCCCGTGCCACGCGCCGCCGCGCCAATCCACCGACACGACATGCGACATAACCACATCAGCACGCGGAGGGGTCCATGCGAATCCTGCGGACCGTGGTTCAGCTCATCTTCTTCGGCGGCGTCGTGGCGCTTCTCGTCCGCGGGCTCGCCGGGGCCACGCCGAATACGTGCGAAACGTACTGCCCGTTCGCCGGGCTCGTCGCGCTCTACCCGCTCATCAGGTACCAGACCTACACCTGCGCGATGAACGAGTTCCACGTGGCGCTCTTCGTCTCGCTCGTGGGTCTCACGGTGCTCTCGAAGAAGTCGTTCTGCTCGTGGATCTGCCCCCTGGGGACGGTCCAGGAGTGGTTCTGGAGGGTCAACCGCAGGCTGTTCGGGAAGAGTGTACGCCTGCCGAAGGCCGTCGACCGCATCGCCATCGTGCTGCGATACGTCGTTCTGGCCGCCGTGCTCGGTCTGACGTGGACTATCTGGCAGGGCGACCTGGGCTTCCGGGCGTACGACCCGTTCTACATCATCTTCACGGGGTTCCAGGGACACGAGCTGCTCGCGTTCAGCGTCTTCATCGGCATCGGCGCGCTCATCGTCACATTCCTGGTGCCGTTCTTCTGGTGCCGCTACCTCTGCCCGCTGGGAGCCGTGATGGACCCGCTCTCCCGCGGCGGGGTGCTTCGGCTGCGGCGGGTGCGGGAGCTCTGCACGGACTGCGGCGCGTGTGACGAGGCCTGTCCGCATCGCATCCCGGTCTCCCGGCTCGACGAGGTCACGGCCCGCAACTGCACGAACTGCATGGAGTGCGCGGAGGTCTGCCCGGAGGACGGCGCCCTCGAGCTCTCACTTCTTGGCAAGTGACGACGACGGAAGGAGGCCCAGCGTGAGGAAGATCATCATCATACCGGCCGCCGTCGTGCTGCTCATCATCGTGGCCTACGCGACGACGAACGCGTACCGGGTCCCGACGCTCGAGGCCGAGTTCACCGAGGTGCGCCCCGACGTCGTCGAGACCATCGAGTACCAGGTCGACGGGCTGACGTGTCGCGGGAAGTCTCTAGGCTTCGCGAACATGATCGGCTCCACCCCCGGCGTCCTCTCGCTCACGACGTACGTGCGGTCGCGTACCGCGATCGTCGAGTACGACCCGGAGCTCATCACGCCGGACGAGGTGCGGAGGCTCTTCGAGACGCCGATCGTGCACGAGGGGCAGGAGTACCAGCTCTTCCAGGAGCTTGGACGAAAGGAGCGCTGAGGTCCGGGCGGGCGGCTGAGCCTGACCGCCGCCGCGTGTGACAGGGCCCGCCCGGGTCCGGTGGACTCGGGGCGACGCTCTCAAGCTGCAGCGTGCTTCACGGACAACAACAAAGAGGGGGACGGCAGGTCAGCCGTCCCCCTTCTTCATACGCTGGCTCCGCGTGCGTCGACTAGCGGTACATGGCCTTGATACTCGACCATGTCGTCTCCTCGACCGGCGTGTAGCCGAGCAGGATGCTGCCATCCACGTAGTGCGGCTCCGCGCCGTAGATATCGCCGAAGAGCTCCCAGTGGATCTCGCCGGTGATCTCGGCCGGGGTCGTCACATCGATGTAGATGTTCGTGCCGACCTGATCGTACAGCTCGCCGTAGCCCTCATCCCCGTCGTTCCACTGGGCCGTCTGGCCAACGACCAGCATGTCCCAGACGAAGAGACTGGGGGTCGGGTTCGGGTTGTCGTACGCCATGCTCGACTCGTCCAGGACGTAGCCGTCCGGGAAGGTGAGCCAGACGTCGGACACCCACTCCACGTCGGGAGAGTTGTTCCAGACGTAGAAGGTGAACGTGTACGTCGTGTTCGGCATGGGCTCCGTCGGGCTGACGAGCTCGACGTACGAGCCCTCGAGGCTCCTGCCGGCGAAGGCCGGGAGAGCCAGAGCGAGCACGCAGACAGCGATGAGCAACGTTCTCATGCGCGCCTCCTTTGTTAAGGGTGGGACGGGCGCCTCTGTGCGCCCGAAGTCGCATCTTCATCCCGACCTTGCCACCGCGACGACGGGTTGTCAAGGGCCGTTTGAGGACCGGGAGGAAGCAGGCGACAGCGGGTGCGGCTGGGGACGCTTGACTGCCGGTCCCGCACGCGGTATGTTGGGAAACAGCAAGCGATTGCGCGCGGAGAGAGGATGGCGACCCGTGTCCTCGACCGCGCCGGACATGCCACCGGACGAGCGAGAGGAGGGGGCGATCCGGTTTCGACGGGGACGAGAGAAGCGCGGACGGCGTGTCGAGGTCCCGTCACCTCGTTAATCAGCGGGAAACGATTCAACTGCCGACTATCAGCCGGCATACGTCTGCTAACTAAGGCGGACGCGTCCCGCCCGGTTTGGCCCGTGGGGCCGGGACGGGGCGTCGCTTACACGGGCTGGCCGTCGCGTTGCGCCACTGGATGCGATGGTGAGATCACACAGCGGCTGGCCGGACCATCCTCCTGCCTCTCGGTGGACGGACCGGCGAGAGCTGTAAGAGGGGCTACACACGTAGATGTTCTCGTGGAGCCGTTCTCGGACGCGGGTTCGATTCCCGCCGCCTCCACCATCAATCAGAAGGCCCCGACCGTTCCCGGTCGGGGCCTTCGGTTTCTCAAACTTCATCCCGGCCGCCGAGGCGTCCGGATGCAGCGTCAGCCGCAGCCTGGAGCCTAGCGATACAGGGCCTTGATGCTGCCCCACGTGACGTGCTCCACCGGCGTGACGACGAAGTCGATGCAGCCGCAGACCTCGTGCGGCTCGGCGCCGTACAGGTCGCCCTGGAGGTGCCAGTAGATGCAGTCCGTGTAGAACGTGTCGGGTGTCAGGCAGTCGATGCGGACCATCGTGCCCTCAAGCGAGTAGATCTCACCGTAGCCGCCGTCGTTGTCCTCCCAGATGGCGGTGTGGTCGATCGGCGGGACGTACATGTCCCAGCTCGGCCGGCCGGCGACGATCTCGTCGAAGCCCATCGTCTCGGGGTAGAGCGTGAAGCCGTCGGGGAACGAGATCTCGACGTTGGTGATCCACTCCGCGTCGCTCGACGCGTTCTGGACCCAGAACTCGAAGGTGTAGATGGTATTCGGGGCCATGCTCGTCGGAGCGACCAGCGTCACCTCGGCGTTCTCGATCTCGCGTCCGGCCCAGGCCGGGATCGCGAGGATGGCAATGGCGAACAGCACGAGCAGTGTTCTCATGATGCGCCCTCCGTGCTTGTGGTGCTTGCGCACCTTCCTGCGCTCCGCCGTTGACCGGGAGCGCTGACGCGAACCTCACAGCATGCTCATGGCCGTCTTCGTTCCCTCCGCGAACGAGGACGCTGCCCATCGGCCGGAGTGTGCGGCACCGACAGAGGAAGTTGCCATCGTGCATTGCCTGCGCAATCTTCACTCATGAGTCGGCGCTATTGTACCAGAAGCTTGCACCGAAAGCAAGATATAAAGGCCGGAGACAGCAACATAGGAAGCGCGTTCGCCCATATCAGAATGAGCAAGCATTCATGGTCTAGACCACGCGAATCACCGCTGCGCGATCGGGCCGCGACCCAGCCCTGGCCGGCGCTCGACGGCGAGCGGCCGGAGGCGGCCGGAGGCGGATGCCGCGGCCGCTGACCGAACGTATACGGCCACCGGTCTGTGACGACGCCTGGACGGGACGGCAGCCATGGTGTCGACGGTCCTCGCGCCGCATGGTATGATGTGCGTGTTCCCGGCGGGCGTCCTGCGCCCGCCTCGGGTTCTCACGCCCGCAGCGCCACGGCCGGTTCGATGGAGCGACGATGAAGATCGGCGGCCACACACTCACGCCGCTCGACGCGGGGACGTTCCTCTACGACGGGGGGGCGATGTTCGGCGTTGTCCCGCGCGTCATCTGGGAGCGGCTGCTTCCTCCGGACAATGACAACCGCATCCTCCTGTCGATCGTCCCGCTGCTCGTCGAGACGCCGACGAGACGCATTCTCGTGGACACGGGTCTCGGTTCCAGACTCGGAAAGCGTGAGCGGAAGGTCTTCGGCCTCTCGGACGATGGCGGAGTCGCCGGTGCGCTCGCCCGCGCGGGCGTCTCGCCGGACGCGATCGACGTCGTCGTGCTGACGCATCTGCACATCGACCACGCCGGTGGCGCGGTGCACGAGAAGAGCGGGCGGCTCGTGCCCTCGTTCCCCAACGCCACGTACACGGTGCACGAGCTCGAGTGGCGCGAGGGACACGCGCCGAACGCCATGAACGCGGCCGCCTACCGCGAGAGCGACTTCGACCCGCTGCGGGACGCGGGCATGCTCAATGTCATCACGCGCGACGAGGAGAACCTCGGAGAGGGCATCACGCTCGTGAGGACGGGCGGCCACTGCGCCGGGCACCAGATGGTGGTCATCGAGGACGCCGGGGAGACGGCCGTCTATCCGGCCGACCTCCTCCCGACGCGCCATCACTTCCGCGCGCCGTACACCGCGGGGGTCGACGTCTATCCGCTCGAGGTCATCGAGCGCAAGGAGCGGCTCCTCAAAGACGCGGCCGACGGCGGATGGACTCTGATCCTGGACCACGACCCCTCGGCTGCCGTCGGAACGGTCGGCCGTGACGACAGGGGACGCTTCTTCTTCCGACCCAGGGAGGTCTCAGCATGATGCCACGAGCAGGTGACGGTTCTCGCGAACGCATTCTGGTTCTGAACCCGGGTTCCACCTCGACGAAGGTCGCGGTCTTCGAAGGCGAGAAGCCTCTGTTCGAGGAGACGATTCGCCACAGCCGCGAGGAACTCGCGCCGTTCGCAACGATCATGGACCAGCTGGACCACCGGCTCCGCATGGTGCTTGCCCTGCTCGATGAGCGCGGTGTGGCGAGCGATACGCTCGCGGCCGCCGTCGGGCGCGGCGGGCTCATGCGCCCCGTCTCCAGCGGCACCTACGCCGTGAACGACGCGATGCTCAAGGACGTTCGCGCCGGCTATCAGGGACAGCACGCCTCGAACCTCGGAGCGGTGCTCGCGCACGAGATCGCGAGTCCGGCGGGCACCCCGTCGTTCGTGGTCGATCCGGTCGTCGTCGACGAGCTCAACGACCTGGCGCGCTACTCCGGGGTTCCGGAGATCGAACGGAAGAGCCTGGTGCACGCACTCAACGTCAAGGCGACGGCGCGTCGGGCGGCGCGGGAGCTCGACCGGCCGCTCGCCGACGTCAACCTGGTCGTGGCCCATCTCGGTGGCGGCATCAGCGTCGTCGCCATCGAGGGTGGACACATGACCGACGTCTCGAGCGCACTCTCAGCCGGTCCGTTCACGCCGGAGCGAGCGGGGACCGTCCCGACGCTCGAGCTCGTGGACATGTGCTACTCGGGAACGCTCACCCGCGATGAGGTCCGGCGCAAGCTCGTGGGGGGCGGCGGTCTCGTCGCCTACCTCGGCACGAACAGCGCCCGGGAAGTCCTTGAGAGGATCTCTTCGGGCGATCGTGAGGCCGAGGTCGTGATGGACGCGATGCTCTACCAGATAGCCAAGGAGATCGGCGCCATGGCGGCCGTGCTCAGGGGGAACGTGGACGCCGTCGCCCTGACGGGCGGGGTGGCGCACGAGGACTACGTGACGACGAGGCTTGCCGGGTACGTGGAGTTCATCGCGCCGGTGATCGTGGCGCCGGGTGAGGACGAGATGGAGGCGCTCGCGGCGGGTTGTCTTCGCGTGCTGCGCGGCGAGGAGGAGGCGCTCGAGTATCCGGGCGGCGCGGCGGCCGGGGAGGGCCGCGAAGATGCGTGATCGACACGAGACCGGGTGGATCGAGGTCATCTGCGGGAGCATGTTCTCCGGGAAGAGCGAGGAGCTGATCAGGAGGCTCAGGCGCGCGAAGATCGCGAGGCAGAGCGTGCTGGCGTTCAAGCCCGCGCTCGACGACCGGTACGACGAGGACAGCATCGTGTCGCACGACGACCGCCGCGTCGAGTCGATCCGCATCGGTGACGCGCGCGAGGTCTACGACCACATCGACGAGAAGACCGAGGTTGTGGGCCTGGACGAAGGGCAGTTCCTGGGCGACTCGCTCCCGGCGGTCTGCGAGGAGCTGGCGGACCGCGGCGTCCGCGTCATCGTCGCCGGGCTCGACCAGGACTACCTCGGTCGTCCGTTCGATCCGATGCCTCAGGTGATGGCCGTCGCGGAGTACGTCACGAAGACGCTCGCCGTCTGCATGCAGTGCGGGCGGCCCGCGAACCGCACGCAACGGCTGTTCGACTCCGACGAGCGGGTCGTGGTAGGAGCGAGCGGTGCCTACGAGGCCCGGTGCCGCGCGTGCTTCAGGCCGCACGGGGACGGCGCGGAGCTGGTCTCCCCGGCCGCCCCGAAGGCCGTACACAAGGACTCCTAGGTCGCGACGTCTCGAAGGCCGGGCGAACGAGGTCCCAACGTCGGCCGCTCCGAAGTCGGGTCGGGAAGCCGCCGGCGTCAGGACGCTCAGTCGCGGTCGAGATGCCCCTCAAAGCCGGACGCCCCCGCCTCTGGGGGCGTCTGGCTTTTGCGTTGATGAGCGGCGTCCGGCTGTCTATAATCGATGGTTCGATGAGGGTACGGGTTCTTCCGGCAGGTGGTCATGGTGATCGCGGACAACGTGCAGGCGGTCAGACGGCGGATCGAGGCCGCATGCGACCGCGCGTTCCGCGACCCGGACGACGTGAGACTCGTCGCGGTGACCAAGACCGTGGAGGCCGAGCGCATCGTGGAGGCGATCCACGCCGGCATCGACTGCATCGGCGAGAACCGGGTGCAGGAGGCCGACGGGAAGTTCGATCAGCTGCCGCCGGTCGAGCGACACCTCGTGGGGCACCTGCAGCGGAACAAGGTCAAGCGGGCCCTCGAGCTCTTCGACGTCATCCAGTCGGTCGACAGTGTGCGTCTCGCTCGCGAGATCTCGACCCGTTCCGAGGCAGGAGGCCGCCGGACGCCCGTGCTCGTGGAGGTCAACACCTCCGGTGAAGAGAGCAAGTACGGGCTCGAACCGTCGGAGACCCTCGAAGCGATCGAGGAGATGGCCGACCTCGGAGGCATCGAGGTGACGGGACTCATGACCGTCGGGGCGTTCCTCCCGGACCCGGAGCAGGTCCGGCCGTGTTTCCGGACGCTCCGCGACCTGAGGGACAGCGTGGAGGACCGGGTGGTCCCGGGCGTGCGCATGGACCACCTGTCGATGGGGATGACGAACGACTTCGAGGTCGCCATCGAGGAGGGCGCGACGATCATCCGCGTCGGCCGGGCGATCTTCGGGGAGCGCTGAGACGCTCCTGAATGCAGCAACCCCGGGCGGCGCCGCCGTGCCTTCGGGCGCCGGCGAAGAGGAGAAGCGTGATGTTCGCAGCCGCAAACCTCCTTCTGGCCATCGCGAACCTGCTGGACCTCGTGATGAGGCTGTACGGGTTCTGCATCATCGCGGTCGCCGTGATCTCGTGGGTCGCTCCGCGCTCCACACACCCGGCGATCATGTTTCTGAGGAGCATCACCGATCCGGTGCTCTACCGGGTTCGCAAGGCGATGCCGTTCATCTATCAGTCCGGCATCGACTTCTCGCCGATCGTGGTGCTTCTCGCTGTCGAGTTCCTGAGGATGTTCGTCGTCTCGACGCTCAGGGACGCCGCGGTCGGGATGGGCTAGCAGCTACTGAAAGGAAGGACGATGATGGCGAAGACTCTGACGCTCCGGGAGAAGATCGACAGGGCGGTCGCGTACATCCGGAAGCAGAGCGACCTCAAGCCGGCCACCGCCGTGGTCCTCGGAAGCGGGCTCGGGAATCTCACGAGCCACATGGACGTCGACGCCGTCGTCCCGTTCGATAAGATCCCGCACTTCCCGGTCTCGGGGGTCGAGGGTCACGCGGGCGAGCTCGTGCTCGGCAAGGTGGGGCGCCGGCGCGTCGCCCTCATGAACGGTCGTGTTCACTACTATGAAGGCTACACCATGCAGGAGGTGACGTTCCCGATCCGCGTCCTCAGGGCACTGGGAGCGAAGAAGCTCATCCTGACGTGCGCGGCCGGCGGGATGAACCCCCTCTATGAGAAGGGCGACATCATCTCCATCGTGGACCAGATCAACCTGACCGGGGACAATCCGCTCATCGGTCCGAACGACGAGAAGCTGGGGCCGAGGTTCCCCGATATGTCCGAACCGTATGATCGTGAGTACGTGAAGCTCACCGAGGCGATCGCGCTCGAGGAGCGGATCCCGCTCAAGAAGGGCGTCTTCGTCGGCGTCGCGGGGCCGTGCCTCGAGACCGCCGCCGAGTACCGCTTCCTTCATATGATCGGGGGCGACGTGGTGAGCATGTCGATGGTCGCGGAGGACATCGTGGCCATCCACGGGAAGATGAGGGTCGTTGGGCTTGCCGTCGTGACGGACATCTGTCTTCCGGACGCGTTGGAACCGGCAAGCCACACGGAGATTCTCAAGGTCGCGAGAGCGACCGAACCCAGGCTGACACAGCTCGTCTTCAGGCTCATTGGCAAGATGTAGCACGCTCCGGCGTCACCCGCCGGCGCGCCCGGCGTGGAAGGTCGGGGAGCGAGGAACGACATGGGTTTCCGGGAGTTTCCAAAAGACATGACGACCGACCAGCTCGAGCGCGAGGTGCTCGGGTTCTGGGAGTCTGATGACACGTTCAGGCGGAGCGTGGACGAGCGCGAGGGCGCGCCCCGTTTCGTCTTCTTCGAGGGACCGCCGACCGCCAACGGCCATCCCGGCTCGCACCACGTGCTCGCCCGGACCATCAAGGACGTCGTCTGCCGCTACAAGACGATGACGGGATACCAGGTCAGCCGCAAGGCCGGCTGGGACACGCACGGCCTCCCCGTCGAGATCGAGGTCGAGAAGCGCCTCAAGCTCGAGGACAAGGAGGACATCGAACGGTACGGGGTCGCCGACTTCATCGCGAAGTGCCGCGACAGCGTCTTCACCTACAAGAGCGAGTGGGACGAGCTGACGCGCCGGATGGCGTACTGGATCGACCTCGAGCACCCGTACGTCACGTACGAGAACGGCTACATCGAGACTATCTGGCACATCCTCAAGTTGATGTGGGACCGCGAACTGATCTATCAGGGGCACAAGATCCTCCCGTACTGCCCCCGGTGCGGCACGCCCCTGTCGAGCCACGAGGTGGCGCAGGGATACGCCGACGCCGAGGATCCGTCCGTCTTCGTGCGCATGCGCCTCAGGGACGATCCCGGCACGTCGTTCCTCGTCTGGACAACGACGCCGTGGACGCTCCTGTCGAACGTTGCGCTCGCGGTCGCTCCGGCCGAGACGTATGCGGTCGTCGACAACGGGCAGGAGAGGCTCATCCTCGCGGAGGCGCTTCTGAAGGCGCTCGACGCGCCGCTGGCCTACGCAGACGACGAGCTGCCCGAGGGCGGCTGGCGCATCGTCGACCGGGTCAGGGGCGAGGAGCTTCTCGGGAAGGACTACGAGCCGCTCTACAGCTTCGTTCCCTTCGACGAACGCGGACACTACGTCATCGCCGGCGATTTCGTCACGCTCGAGGACGGCACGGGCATCGTCCACATCGCTCCGGCGTTCGGAGAGGACGACAGCCGCGTCGGGAGGGAGAACGATCTTCCGTTCGTCCAGCCCGTCGACGGGGCCGGCAGGCTCACGGAGGAGATCACGCCGTGGGCGGGCCTGTTCATCAAGGACGCCGACCCGCTCATCATGGACGAGCTTGAGGAGCGCGGGCTTCTCTTCCGCCGCGGGACGATCGTTCACACGTATCCGTTCTGCTGGCGGTGCGATTCTCCGCTGGTCTACTACGCCCGGAACTCGTGGTACCTCAAGACCACGCAGTTCCGCGAGGAGATGATCGAGCTCAACCGACGGATCGACTGGCATCCGAAGGAGATCGGTCTCAACCGGCTCGGGGACTGGCTCGAGAACAACGTCGACTGGGCCATCTCGCGCGACCGCTACTGGGGCACGCCCCTCAACATCTGGATCTGCGACGACTGCGGCGCGATGGGTTCGGTCGGAAGCATCGAGGAGCTTCGCGAGCGCGCGACCGACGCGCCCGAAGGCGAGATCGACCTGCACAAGCCGGTCATCGACGGTATCCACCTCAGGTGCGAGAAGTGCGGCGGCGCGATGACGCGGACGCCGGAGGTCATCGACTGCTGGTTCGACTCCGGAAGCATGCCGTACGCGCAGTGGCACTGGCCGTTCGAGAACAAGGAGCTCTTCGAGAGGAACTTCCCGGCGGACTTCATCGCCGAGGGGGTCGACCAGACTCGCGGGTGGTTCTACTCGCTCCTTGCGATCTCGACGATCGTGTCAGGAGAGTCGTCGTTCAAGCGCTGCGTCGTCAACGACATGGTGCTCGACAAGAACGGCAAGAAGATGAGCAAGCGCATCGGCAACATCGTCGACTCCATGCATCTCATGGAGGAGAACGGGGCCGACGCGCTGAGATGGTACCTGCTTGCGACGAGTCCGCCGTGGCTTCCGACGCGCTTCGACACCGAAGGCGTCAAGGAGGTCGCGAGCAAGGTCATCGGAACGTTCAGGAACACATTCGGTTTCTTCGCGCTCTACGCGAACATCGACGGGTACGACCCGGCGGAGCACACCGTGCCGCTCTCGGAGCGCCGCGTGATGGATCGCTGGATCGTCTCGCGGATGTACGCCGCCGTCGCGGACGCGACCCGGAGCATGGAGAACTACGATCTGACGAAGGCCGTCCGCCGACTCCAGACCTTCATCCAGGAGGACCTGTCGAACTGGTACGTGCGCCTCTCGCGCGCGAGGTTCTGGAAGGGCGAGATGGACGTCGACAAGCAGGCGGCCTACGCGACCCTCTTCGAGGTGCTTCTGACCACCAGCAGAGCGATCGCGCCGTTCGCCCCACTGCTGTCGGAGGCGATCTACAAGCGGCTCTGTGAACACGCCGGAGCGGAGGTCGTCGGTCGACTGGTCGGCTGCACGGACTCAAGCGTACATCTGACGGGGTATCCCGAGGTCCCCGATGGCGGCATCGACGGCAAGCTCGAGAACGACATGGAACTCGTTCGCTCGATCGTCGGGCTCGGGCGCGCCGCGCGCAATGCGGCCAACGTCAAGGTCCGGCAGCCGCTGTCCAACATTCTCGTGGCCGGCGTGCCGAGCGCCCTGCAGTCGGGGGTCGAGGGCCTGTCGGAGCTCGTGCTCGCCGAGCTCAACGTCAAGGAGCTCGAGTGGGTGACGGCCGAGGACCTCTCGGGCCTGCGCGCGGATCCGATCTTCCCCGCGCTCGGTCCGAAGCACGGCAAGCGCGTCAACAAGGTCGCCGAGGTCATCCGCAGCCTCGATGAGGAGAGCGTGGGCGCGCTGGCGAACGGCGGAAACGTCTCCGCGGAGCTCGACGACGAGGAGATCGTCATCGAGCCGTCCGACGTCAGGATCGAGACGGCGGCGCGCGAGGGGTTCGCCGTTCAGAGCGAGGGCGTGTTGACGGTCGGGCTCGACCTCGACATCGACGACGACCTGCGCGATGAGGGCTTCGCACGAGAGATGATCAACAAGATCCAGTTCATGAGGAAGGAGGCGGGCTTCGAGGTCGTGGACCGCATCAGGGTCTACTACGAGGCGGGTCCGGTCCTCGCGGGCGCCATCGAGCGTCACGCCTTGCGGATCGCCGGCGAGACGCTGGCCGAGTCCATAGCGGCCGGCGAGGAGACGGGCGAGTATTCCCGGGACTGGGACGTGAACGGAGAGCGTGCGCGGATCGCTGTTGAGCGCACCGACAAGAGCGGCTCGGGTTGATCCCGGGACCGCAGGCGGAGGGGGAGCGTTGAACAAGAAGGACCTCAGGCACTTCGAAGAGAGGCTCATCGAAGAGAGGGTGAAGCTGCTCAAGGAGCTTGGTTACTTCGAGGACAAGATCTTCAGCGAGTCGCAGCGGACGGCCGCGGGTGACCTCTCGGCCTACTCGGTTCACATGGCCGACCAGGCGAGCGACGCTCAGGAGCGCGAGAAGGCGTATCAGATGGCGTCCTCCGAGGGCCGCCTGCTCTACCATATCGATGAGGCGCTCAAGCGGATCAAGGACGGGTCGTACGGCTGCTGCCTGGAGTGCGGCAAGAAGATCAGGAAGCCTCGTCTGGAGGCTGTTCCGCACGCCCGTCTGTGCATCGAGTGCAAGAAGGCCGAGGAGAATGGAGACCGAGCCCACGACGATGAGTAGCCGGCGCCGCGGCACGCCGGCCCGCATTCTGCTGCTTGCCGCCGCGATCGTGCTGGCCGACCAGGTCGTCAAGCTGATCGTGGTCCAGACCGTGCGTCTCGGGGCGTCCATCGACGTTGTCGGTTCCATCGTCAGGCTGACGCACACGTCGAACACCGGCGCCGCGTTCGGGCTGTTCCGCGGAGGCGGCGCCTGGTTCATCTGGATATCGGCCGTCGCCTCGATCGCGATCATCGCCTTCACGCGCGAGATCGCGAAGATGCGGTTCTGGGAGCGCACGGCGTTCGGCCTGGTCCTCGGAGGCGCCGTCGGGAATCTGATCGACCGTGTCCGGCTCGGCGCCGTCGTCGACTTCCTCGACATCGGGTTCGGCGCCGCGCGCTGGCCCGCCTTCAACGTCGCCGACAGCGCCATCTCCGTCGGCGTGGTCATCCTCGCGATCCACATCGTCTTCCTCTCCGGTTCCCGCAGCTCAGAGTCCCTTGCCGCACGCAGGGAGAGCGAATGAGCAAGAGCGTCGTGCTCGTCGTGACCGAGGACAGTCAGGGCGAGCGGCTGGACCGCTACCTGGGCGAGCACGCGCCGGACCTGTCGCGGACGCGCGCGAAGGACATCATCCTGTCCGGTCTCGCGAAGCTCAACGGTCGCGCGGTGAAGCCGTCGACGCGGGTCGAGGCCGGCGACCGGGTCGAGGCCGAGGTCCCGGAGCTCGAGCATCTCTCCGCCGACCCCGAGAACATTCCACTGGACGTGCTGTACGAGGACGACGATATCATCGTCGTCGACAAGCCGGCGGGCATGGTCGTGCATCCGGCGCCCGGCGCGCGGTCCGGGACGCTCGTCAACGCGCTGCTCGGGCGCGGAGCGTCGCTCTCCACGCTCGGGGGGACGCTGCGTCCGGGCATCGTCCACCGCCTCGACCGGGACACATCGGGGCTGATGGTCGTCGCCAGGAACGACGAGGCGCACCGGAGACTGGCGGCGTCCTTCGAGGCCCGGAGGGTCGCGAAGGAGTATCTGACGATCGTCTGGGGAGCATTCGCGGAGTCCGAGGGCGTCATCGATCAGCCGATCGGACGGCGCGCGAACGACCGCAAGCGCATGGGGGTTCGCGAGGACGGACGCGAGGCCGTGACCGGATGGCGCGTCGTCGAGGAGTTCCCGTTCGCGACACTCCTGTCGATCGACCTGAGGACGGGGAGGACCCACCAGATCCGGGTGCACATGGGGCACGCGCACCATCCGGTCGTCGGTGACGCCGACTACGGCGGCGTCCGGCGGTCGTTGGCCGACGTCTCCCCGCACTACCGCCCGCTGGCGAAGCGCGTGAACGAGTCCGCGACGCGACAGGCGCTCTTCTCCAGGCGGCTCTCCTTCGACCACCCTCGCACGGGCGAACGCGTGGAGTTCGCGACACCGATGCCCGATGACTTCGCGGGGCTTCTGTCGCTCATGCGGCGGCCCCGGGGCGAGACGGGCAGGGTGATCGGGATCGATCCGGGGGAGGCCCGTGTCGGCGTCGCAGTCAGTGACGAGAGCAGGTTCCTCGCGTCGTCCGACGAGACGATGCGGTTCGACTCGGACGCCGGTGTGGCGAGGCGGCTCGTCTCGCTCGCGGAGGAGCGCGGCGCCGACACGTTCGTCGTTGGGTACCCCATCCGGATGGACGGGTCGGTCGGGCCGCGGGCGATCCGCTCGCGCGAGCTCGCTGTCGCTCTCGAGGACGCATCGCTCTGCCGCGTCGTGCTCTGGGACGAGAGGCTCTCGAGCTCTGAGGCGGAGCGCATCATGCGAGAGGGTGGCGAGCGAACACGCGGACGGAAGGGGCGCGTGGACCAGATCGCCGCCGCGGTGATCCTGCAGAGCTATCTGGACGCGGCGGGGGCGCCACGAGCTGACTAGCGGCGGGGGCGCCAGGAGCCGACTAGCGGCGGACCGGCACGTTGCCGCACTCCGCGCGCGGCTGGGGCGGACCCGGATGGCCGATGCGTCCTGTGGCGGCACGTACGAGGAAGATCATGCGGGCACGCGATCAGAAGGGGGTCGTCAGACTCGGGCGCGGGGACGCCGTCAGGCCGCCAGCGCCCCGGAAGCGACGGCGCGCGTGGTTTCTGAGGGACGTGATCATCCTGTCCGTCGTTGCCGCGGGCGCCCTGTTCGTTCTCATTGAGGGGCTCGCGTTCCTCGCGGTGCGAGAGGTCGACCGGCGCATCCTCGTGCAGGTGCCGGAGGGCGCGACGTTCGCGGAGATCTCGCGCATTCTGGAGGACGCGAACCTGGTGACGGATCCGCGCCGCTTCCGTCTCGCCGCACGGATCCTCGACATGGACGACGCGCTGCAGGCCGGCTCATACGAGTTCGGCCCCCCGTACTCCGAGCTTGAACTCCTGCTCTCGCTCAGCCACGGCGAGGTCGCGACGAGACGCGTCACCATCCCTGAGGGATACCGCGTCGAGCAGATAGCCATTCTCCTCGAGGGGGCCGTCGGCCTGGACCCGGATGAGTTCATCCGGCTCGCGAACGACCCTGCCGTGGTGGTAAGGCTCGGGTTCGCCGCGCCGTCTCTCGAGGGATATCTCTATCCCGACACCTACCGGGTCGAGCTCGACATGTCTCCGATGGACGCCATCGAGATGATGACCTGGCAGACACGGAAGACCGTCGAGCGCTACGCGAGCCGGGCGGAGTCGCTGGGTATGACGATGCACGAGGTGCTCACGCTCGCGTCCATCATCGAGGCGGAGGCGCTCTTCGACAGAGAGCGGCCGCGCATCTCCGCCGTCTATCACAACCGCCTCGCGGCGGGTCGCCGGCTCGAGGCGGACCCGACCGTGCGCTACGCGAAGGGCGTCTATCATCGTAAGCTCTACTACAGCGATCTGAGATTCGAGTCCCCGTACAACACCTACCGCAACACGGGGCTGCCGCCCGGGCCGATCGGGAGCCCCGGCGAGGCATCGATCCGGGCGGCTCTCTTCCCGGACGAGGACAGCGAGGAGTTCTTCTTCGTCGCCAATGGTGACGGAACGCACAGTTTCAGCCGCACGTTCACCGAACACGTGCGAGCGAGAGAGCGTATCAGGGCGGGTGAGGCGGCGACGGCGGACAGCCAGGAGTTTTCGCTTGACGATGGCCGGTCCGAGTGATAGCGTCCAGGCTCAGGCAGGAGTGCCCTCGCCCGCGAGCGCATTGTGCGACCCGCTGGGGGGCGCGGCCCGGGATCACGGAGGCGACGTGAACGTCAGAAGCATCATCCTCTTCGCGGTCGCCATTCTGATGATCGTCGTCGGGTTCTGGACGCTTGCCAGAGGCTCGATGACGCTCGCTCCGGTTCTCCTCGTGGCAGGCTACTGTGTTGTCGTTCCGTTCGCCATTATGGCTCGGGGCGGGGGCGCGGATGCCGCGAAGGGAGAGGACGAGGGGGCGAATAGCTCAGCTGGTTAGAGCACCTGCCTTACAAGCAGGGGGTCACAGGTTCGAGTCCTGTTTCGCCCACCAGACACAGTTCAGAAACCGGAATGCCCATCGGGAATCACAAGGGAGGGCGACGCCCTCCGGGATGAGGAGGTGAGTGACAGTACTGCTAACGATGGATGTCACTGAGAACCGATGAGCGGGGCGCACACGCTACGCTCGACAGGAGGAACAGCCATGAAGTACTTCGTGACAGCGCTGGTCGTCGTGGTGATGGTCGCTGGCGCCTCGGTGGCCGGGCTGAACCCGGACTGCAAGGTGTTCGTCACTTTCGACGGGGATGCTGAGGACTATCTCGACTGTGAGAACGGCGCACGCGTCGATCCCACGGCCTTTACGGCAGGTACCGTCTATTTCGGCATGCTCGACTACGCGAGCTGGACGACGATCTCGATCAAGATGGAGATCGATGACGGAGTCTCCTCTCCCGCGTCCTACACCAGTCTGCTTCCCGGCGGGCTGTCGATCGGCTCGTGGGAGTCCGGCGACGGCATCACGCTCTCCTCGACGCGTCCCATCACGCCCGGTGTGGACGGGCCGTTCATGTTCTTCGCGTCGGCGAGCGTGTTCTACCTCGGAGCTGCCGGCGAGGTGAAGATCATCGATCACGTCGGTTACCCGCGGTGGGTCGTCGACTCCGAGAGCGAGGTCGACTACTACTGCGTGTGGACCAACGGTGGCGTGCTGATGGACCCGACGCCGGTCGAGCCCGGGTGCTTCGGCGACACGCCGGTCGAGGAGCAGACCTGGGGCGCCATCAAGGCCCTGTACAGGTAGAGCGGCCACGCCACTGGATGCGCATCTGAGGAGCGGGATCGAAGGCGTGCATACCAACGGAATCACGCACGAGACTCAGGCAGGGGCCCGGCTCGCTCGGGCCTCTTGCCATGTTCTGCGCCTTCTGAGTTGCCGGGCTTCGGCATTCGTGATAGCATGAGTTACCGGACAGGACATCGGGTTCGCCCCCAGGGCGGACCCGATGTGTGTTTGGAGGCTGCCGGGCCCGGGCTCTGGCGCACGGGTTCCGACTGGCGAAGCGGGTTCCACGCAGCGCGGTGCAGCCCCCGGGGTGCGACGGTGGAAGCCCCCTCGCGGCCTGATTCTTGCATCGTTGAATAGAAACGCCGCGCGTCCGTCATACGACGACGGTCGCCGGAGGAGGATCTCCGGAAGCGGGGATCCGGCGGCCGGAGCAGGGGGAAAGGGCCATCCACAAGGCCCTTACAGCCGAGGCAGCCAACCATGCAGACCACAGATTGTGCTTGCAAAGAAGTTCAAGCTGTGCTAACCTTTACAGTGATTCGGGCTGGTAACGTCCAGTTATCAACGAAGGGGGGATTACTGTCAGAAAGGAGGTCGATAGCGCCATTGTGGCGATCATTTGGGGTCTGCGGATGATCGCGGCCCTGAAGTGCGTGCAATCCCAGCACGGAGAGTGGTCTAAAGGAGGTAGTGAAATGTCAAGAATACTGGCGGGTGTGCTTGTTCTCGCCATGGCAAGCGTAGCCGTTGCCGGCATCCCCGATCCGACGCAGTCGACGATCGTGCTGGATG
>CAZAQL010000044.1:0-21212 GCA_964487295.1 uncultured bacterium
CGCAGTCGTGTGGCGAGACGATCGTCGCGATGGTCTCTCCGTGGTGCTCGAACGCATCGATCTCGCCCTCGTCGGCGCGGTGGCACTCGAAGCAGCCGACCCCGAGGCCGGCGTGCGCGCTCTCGCGCCACTCGGCGATCTGGACGGGCTGGACGCCCTCGTCCAGATGACACTCGATGCAGGCCGCCGACGCCGCCGACATGCCGGCGGGTGGCTCCATGGCGAGCGCGACACCCCCGGCGGCCGCCCGGGACGCGCCCCCGTCCCGCGTGACGAGCGGAGGCCCCCAGCTCCAGTAGGAGACGCACAGGAGGATGAAGGCCACGAGCAGCAGATTCAGATAGGCCAGCGCGACGAACCTCCTCGCGGGCCGCGACAGCTCCTGCTCGGGCGGGGCGGCCGCGGGCCCCACCTTCTCCACGCGGTCCAGGACGTCAGCGCCATGAGGCGCATCCGCCATCGCATCGGTCAGATCGGTTCCGGCGCGGTGACGCCCCATGTGGGCGCCGTCCTTCCAGAGCGCGCTGTCCGTGGCGTCGTAGAGGAAGCCGTCGTACGCGAACCGGACGCGGCCACACTTGCCCTCACCGGAGTTCTCCTCCGCCGCCTCCCGCATGCGCCGGTTCAGCCGTCCCGTCACGAGCGCGGCGACGCCGACGAGAACGATGAACGCCGTGAGCTTGAGGAGCAGAACGATCCCGAACGTGGTCGACCAGAGCTCGCGAACCGAGCCGACGCGCCACAGCGTGAGCAGTGTCCCCGTCACGGCCATGACGATGATGGACGCCCAGCCGAGACGCATCTCCCCGCGTGGCAGCCCCTTGACGAGCCGGCGCGGCTTGATGAAGAGGTGGATGTAGATGATGGCCCCGAACCACACGACGGCGCCCACGAGGTGGAGATAGCGCACCAGCCCGCGCAACCAGCGCCCGGCCTCCGACGCGCCTGGCGAACCTGGCAGCTCGTGGCCGGCCTCCAGGTACGCGATGCCGAGTTCCGTGAGCGGACCGGCGTCCGCTCCGTGCTCGTGGCACGCGAGGCAGGCCAGACCCGTCTCCGCGGCGTACTCCGGACTCGCCGCAGCCGGTGCGACGAGACAGAGCACTGCCAGACCGGACAACACGACCCCTGCCGAGCGGCTTCGCATGCTGGCGTCCTGTCCTCGATACATGTGAAACTCCCTTGAGGTCATGGTGAGACTAGCTCATTCCGACCGAGGTTGCGAGCCCCCGAAGCCGCCGTGCCAGGGTCGCCTCCTCGCCCGGAGGTCCGAGGCAGCTTCTCACTTGACAGAGCCCGATCCAACGGTTATCATACATATGTATGAATCAAGTCAAACGTATGACTATTCCCAATGGAGACAAGATGAGTCAGGAATCCGCAACACAGTCGGCCATCCTCGGCGCCGCCCGCGAGCTGTTCGCTCTTCGCGGGTACGACGGCGCGTCTGTCCGCGCCATCACGAGCCGTGCCGGGGTCAATCTGGGAGCCGTCACGTACCACTTCGGGTCGAAGCACGCTCTCTTCGACGCCGTCACCGGCGCCATCGCCACCGGGGCGAGGGAGCGCGTCCTGGACGCCGCGGCGACCTCCGGCCCCCCTCTCGACCGAGTCGAGGCCGTTGTCCGTGCGTTCTTCACCTACCTCCACGAGAACCCGGACATACCGCGACTCGTGATCCACTCGCTGGTATCCGACGACGGGGTTCCGGAGACCGGCAGCGGGATCATGGGCGCCAACGTCCGGACGCTCGCCGAGCTGATCGCCGAGGGTCAGGCCGACGGGTCCATCCGTGCCGGCGACCCCGACCTCCTGGCCCTGAGCGTCGTGTCGCAGCCGCTCTGGCTGGTGTTCGCGCGCCGGCTCCTCCACCTCGGCGTCTCACTCGACCAGGACGACCCGGGCGTAAGGGAGCGCCTGACGAGAAGCGTCACGGAATTCGTCAGAGCCGGACTGGCTTCAGACCGGGAGACGGACGATGAGACCTCAAGCTAGACCGACCGCGGTCACGATACTGCTGGTGCTCGCTCTCCTGGCGACCGCCGCATCGACCGCTCTCGCGACGGGACACCCGACTGACCGGGATCAGGATGTCGTACTCACGCTGGGCGAAGCCGTCGACCGGGCGCTGGATTCACACCCGAGCGTGGGCGCCGCCCGTGCGGCCGTCGAGGCAGCCGAAGCGCTTGTGGCTCGTGCACGCGCGGCGTACTGGCCCGCTCTGCGCGCCGGCGCCACCGTCATGCGGTACGAGGAGCCATCACTGGTCGCCCCGCTTCACGGGTTCGACCTCATGGCTCCTCCGGAGTTCGACGACATCCTCCTTCGCACGGACCTCTCGGCCAGCTGGACTCTGTACGATGGTGGTGGCCGGGAGGCGCGGGTTCGCGGGGCCCGCGCCGGAGAGGCCGCCGCAACGGCGGTGGGCCGAGGCGCCGAGCAGGCGCTCGTCGCCTCTGTGACCCTCGCCTACCTGGAGGTCGCATCCGCGCGAGACGTTCTTGAGGCAAGCGATCGATACCTGGAAGCTCTGTCGGCAGAGCGCGAGCGCGTTCGCCTGTTCCTCGATGAAGGACGCGCGGCGCAGCTCGAGATGCTGCGCGCGAACGCCGCCCTGGCCGACGCCCGAGCTCGTCGCGTCGAGACCACATCGCGGCTCGACCTTGCGGAAGCGAACCTCGCCCGCCTCATCGGGACCAGTCCCGACGCGGTCAGGGCCGACCGGCTCGTCGGAGTCCAGCTCATCACGCCGGGCGAGACACGGACGCTCGACGCGCTCATCCGTGCGGCCGAGGCTGGGAGCCCGCAGCTCGAGAGAGCCCGCCACGCCGTGACCGCTGCCGACGCCAACCGGCGGCTCGCCGCCTCGGCCTGGATCCCCAGCGTCGATGTCTTCGGATCGTACCTCGGATTCGCGAGCGAGGATGTCGACCTCGTCACCGAGTGGCAGATGGGTGCCGCCCTCTCCTTCCCTCTCTTCACGGGAGGAGAACGCATGAACGCCCACCGGACCGCGAAGGCCGACGCGAGGCGGGTGCGTGAGGACCTTCGCTTGGCCGAACTCGAGGTCGCGACCGGAGTGGACGCGGCCCTGAACGCGCTGGCCATGGCTGCCGCGCGCGCCGAGGCCGTCGCGGAGGCCGCTCGCCATCAGGAGGAGGTCACGCGAACCGAAATGCTGACGCTCCGGACGGGAGCGGGCACCCAGACCGACTACCTCAGGGCCGAAGCAGACCTGCTGCGAATCCGATCGGCTCTCGTGGAAGCGCGCAACTCGAAGATCGCCGCCGGCGTGGAGCTGGCCCGCGTCACGGGAGAACTCACGTCCGCGTGGCTGGACGAGAATCTGGAGAGCCTACGATGAAGAAGAGACGGCGAATCGTCATGGGTGTCGCGGCAGTGGCCGCGCTCGTACTGGTACTCTGGTTCGCGGTTTTCCGTGAAGGCGTCAGCGACAGCGAGCTCTTCGCGTCCGGCACCGTGGAGGCCACCGAGGCCCGCCTGGGGTTCCTGGCAACGGGTCGCATCGACTCGGTCGCGGTTCGCGAGGGTGACCGTGTCCGGGCGGGAGACGTGCTGGCCGTGCTGGACCGGACGCAGGCCGCGGCCCTCCGCGACCAGGCCCGCGCGCAGGTCGAGGCCGCCCGGTCGCTCCTCGAGGAGATGGAACGCGGAGCCCGTCCTGAGGAGATGACGCAGGCACGCGCCGCCGGCGACATCGCGGAGCAGCAGCTCGCGGAGGCCCGCCGCAACCTGGAGCGCGCGACCAACCTCTTCGAGGGCGGCGCGCTGAGCAGTGAGAACTACGAGAGGGCCCAGGTCGCGTACGACGTGGCCAGGGCACGGTATCAGCAGGCCGAGGCGCAGCTGGCGCTCGTCGAGGCCGGTCCCAGGACCGAGCGGGTCGCGGCCCAGCGCGCACAACTGCGCCAGGCCGAGGCGGGACTTCGGGCCGCGGAATCCGCCCTCACCAACATGGCCATCGTCGCCCCGTTCGACGGTGTCGTGACGGTGAGGCACCGCGAACCCGGCGAGACGATCCCGGCGGGTTCGCCCGCGCTCACCATCATGAATCCTGAGGACCGATGGGTCCGCATCTTCGTTCGGGAGGACCGTATCGGCGCCGTGAGAACGAGCGCGACCGCGAGCATCACGACGGACTCACACCCGGACAGGGAGTACGAGGGTCGGGTGACGTTCATCGCCTCGGAGGCCGAGTTCACGCCGAAGAACGTGCAGACGGCCGAGGAGCGGGTCAAGCTGGTCTACGCCGTCAAGGTGAGCGTGACCGGCGACCCGGGACTGGACCTGAAGCCGGGAATGCCCGCCGACGTTCTGCTGAGCCTGACCGACGAGAGCGACGGAGACGACGCGTGAACAGTGCGGCCATCAGAGTGGAGAACCTCTCTCGTCGCTTCGGGGGCATCCTCGCCGTCGATGCGCTGAGCCTCGAGGTCGCCGAGGGGCAGCTCTTCGGTCTCGTGGGGCCCGACGGCGCGGGCAAGACGACGACGCTCAGGACGCTCGCGGGCGTCATGCCCCCGAGCTCGGGCGATGCGGTCCTCGCCGGCGTCAGCGTGGCCGACGACCCCGAGGGGGTGAAACACGGCATCGCCTACATGTCACAGCGGTTCGGCCTCTATGCCGACCTCACCGTGATGGAGAACCTGATGTTCTACGCGGACCTCTACCAGGTTCCCGAACATGAGCGCGGGGCCCGACTCGACCGCCTCTTCAGGTTCTCCAACCTCGGCCCCTTCAAGGACCGTCTCGCCGGCGCGCTCTCCGGGGGGATGAAGCAGAAGCTGGGACTCTCGTGCGCGCTCATCCACGAGCCGAGGATCCTGCTTCTCGACGAACCGACCTTCGGCGTCGACCCGATATCGCGGCGCGACCTGTGGCTCATCGTCCACGAGATGGTCGCCAACGGTGTCACGGCCGTCGTGAGCACCGCCTACATGGATGAGGCGGAGCGCTTCGACAGGCTCGCGATGCTTCACCACGGCCGCCTCGTCGCCCTGGGAACGCCCGACGAACTCATGGCCGGCGTGGAGGGAGAGATCCTCGCGCTCGAGGTGGATCGTCTCCGGGCCGCCAAGCGATTCCTGAGCGGCCATCCCGCCGTTCGCCTGGCGGCCGTGTTCGGCGAGGCGCTTCACGTCACCGTTGCCTCGGCCGAGATGGACGAAGCGGTGCTGGTCCGCGCTCTCACGGACGAAGGGCTCAGGGTGAACTCCGTGAACCGCGTCGCGCCGGGCATGGAAGACGTGTTCATTCATCAGATCGCGCGAGCGGACAGCGAGCGTGATGAGAGCCCCGCACCGGGAGGCCCGGCATGACGAAGCCGCAGGATGCCGCGCTGCGCCGCGCGGGCGTCGCCGGGCGCGCGGGTCGTACCGAACACGACGCCGTCACGGCAGACGGACTGACGAAGAAGTTCGGCGACTTCGTCGCAGTGGACCGCGTCTCGTTTGAGGTCCGCGCCGGCGAGATCTTCGGGTTCCTCGGCCCCAACGGCGCCGGCAAGACGACGACGATCAAGATGCTCACCGGCCTCTTCCTTCCGACCTCCGGAAGCGGCCGGGTCGCCGGCTTCGATCTCATGACCGAGACGAATGCGATCCGGCGCAGCATCGGCTACATGTCGCAGCTCTTCTCGCTCTACGGCGACCTGACGGTGGCCGAGAACATCGCCTTCTTCTCACGGCTCTACAGCGTCCCGAAGAACCGTCGGCCGGAACGGCGCGATTGGGTGCTCCGGATGGCCGGCCTGACGGACCACGTCGACCGCCTCACCCGGGATCTGCCGCTCGGCTGGAAGCAGCGGCTCGCCCTCGGCTGCGCCGTGCTGCACGAGCCGCCGATCCTGTTCCTCGACGAGCCCACTTCCGGCGTCGACCCCATCTCGAGAAGGAGCTTCTGGGACTTGATCTACGAGCTTGCCGAGAACGGGACGACGGTCTTCGTCACGACGCACTACATGGAGGAAGCCGAGTACTGCCACCGGCTCGCCCTGATGAACCGCGGCAGACTGATCGCTCTCGACACGCCGCGCGCCCTCCGGGAGAACACCGGCGAGCCGATCTTCGAGGTTCGCGTCCACGACGCAGCACGCGCGGTCGAGGCGCTTCAGGGAGTCCCGGGGATCATCGAGGCCGGCATGTTCGGACGCGCGCTGCACGTCGCGGTGGAGACCGCGGATGGAGCCGTGGAGCTCATCGGAAGCCGGCTGTCGGCAGAGGGACTGGATTTCGAGGGCATCAAGCCCATCGTGCCCGCGCTCGACGACGTGTTCGTCGCCCGGGTGCGTGAGGCGGGCGGTGCGCCCGTCGACTGAGGGAGGAAGCGGTGCTGAACAGGACAAGACTCCTGGCCGTAGCCCGCAAGGAGACCATCCAGCTCCGGCGCGACACGCGGAGCCTGCTGATGGCCTTCGTGCTTCCCGTCCTGCTCCTGGTCCTCTTCGGGTATGCCATCAGCTGGGACGTGAAGGACATTCCGATGGCCGTGCTCGATCGCGACATGTCGGCGTCGAGCCGCGAACTCGTCGACGCATTCAAGGCCTCCGGCTACTTCCGAATCCACGCGTTCATCGAGGACGAGAGCGAGATGGACGCATTGCTCGACCGGGGCACCGTCCGGTCCGTGCTCGTCATCCCGCCGGAGTTCTCACGCGACCTCGGGTCCGGCGAGCGCACGCCGATTCAGGTGATAGTCGATGGCAGCGACGCGAACACGGCCACGATCGCGCTGGGATACACGCGGGGTATCGTGCAGTCCTACTCCAGTCGGATACTGCTCAGGGGCGCCGAGGCTTCGACGCCGATCGAGAGCCGGACACGGGTCTGGTACAACGAGGAGCTTCTAAGCCGCAACATGATCGTGCCGGGTTTGGTCGCCGTCATCATGATGATCATCGCCGCCATGCTGACCTCTCTCACGATAGCCCGTGAGTGGGAGCGTGGGACCATGGAGCAGCTGGCGGCCACCCCCGTGAGCAGAGCGGAGGTCGTGCTCGGCAAGCTCCTCCCCTACGTCGGCATCGGCCTCATCGACGTGGTCCTCGTCAGCGTCATCGGAGTCCTGCTCTTCCGCGTCCCGTTCCACGGAAACCCCGTTCTGCTCATGGCTCTGTCGCTCGCGTTCCTCATCGGGGCCCTCGGGTTGGGAATGTTCATATCGGCGGTCGCCCGTTCTCAGCTTCTCGCCACACAGATGGCCATGATCCTGACCTTCCTGCCCGCGTACCTTCTCTCCGGGTTCATGTACGCGGTCGACGTGCTTCCGGCGCCACTCAAGGTCATCACGTACCTGGTTCCCGCGCGCTATTTCCTGGTGGTCACCCGGGGCATATTCCTCAAGGGTGTGGGCGTTGAGGTGCTGTGGGCGCAGGGGCTATTGATGATCGGGTTCGCCGTCGCCGGACTCGCGGCGGCGGCGCACGTGTTCAGGAAGGAAATCTCATGACCGCGGGCCGCAGAGAGCGGATCGAGCGCGTCCTCGGCATGGTCGCCAAGGAGTTCCGCCAGATCTTTCGGGATCCGCGGATGGCACGGGTCATCTTCGTGGCGCCCATCCTGCAGCTGGTCATCTTCGGCTACGCCGTGTCCACCGATATCTGGAACATGAACACGTTCGTCGTGGACAACGATCGCACGCAGGAGTCCCGCGAGCTGGTGGAGACGCTCACGGCGTCCGGCTACTTCAGGGTCTCGGACCGGTCCGAGCGACCGGCCGACATGGTGAGGGCGCTCGACCACGGAGACGCCGTCGTCGGCATCGAGATCCCGGCCGGCTTCGCGTCGGACCTCGAGGCGGGCAACGCCACCATTCAGATCCTGGTCGACGGCACGAACTCGAATACGGCCTCGGTCGCCCAGGGATACGCGGAGCGCATCGTGCAGAGCTACGCCCTCGAGCACGCGCCCGTCATGTCACTCCCCGTCGATCTCCGGGAGCGGGCCTGGTACAACCCGGACCTGGCGAGCCGCAACTACAACGTCCCCGCGGTCGTCGGCGCGCTCATCCTCCAGGTCTGCCTGCTCCTCACGTCACTCGCGATCGTCCGGGAACGTGAGATCGGCACGCTCGAGCAGCTTCAGGTGAGCCCGCTCGCGTCGATCGAGCTCATCGCGGGCAAGACCATCCCGTTCGCCGTGATCGGGCTGGTCGACCTCTTCTTCGTGACGCTCGTGGCGCTCCTCTGGTTCGGCGTGCCCTTCGAGGGGAGCCTGCTCCTGCTGCTCGGAGCCAGCGTGCTCTACCTGCTCTCGGGTCTCGGCCTCGGCCTTTTGATCTCCACGATCTCAAAGACACAGCAGGAGGCGTTCCTGACGAGCTTCCTGGTCTTCATGCCGGCCATCCTTCTCTCGGGCTTCATGTTCCCCGTGAGCAGCATGCCGACGGTCTTCAGGTGGCTCACCCTCCTCAATCCCATGCGCCACTACATCGAGATCGTGCGCGCCATCTATCTGAAGGGCGCCGGCCCGGCGGTCCTGTGGCCGCAGCTCGCGGCACTCCTCGTCATCGGAGTCGGGCTGCTTGGCTTCGCGACCAGGCGCTTCAGCAAGACGACGGGGTGATCGCGTCGGTCGCGGGCACGTCGCGGCGGGCCCCACTGCCGGACATGCGAAGCCCGGGCCGCCTGGCCCGGGCTTCCAGTGTTCTTGCTGCGAGGTCGAGTCTCTGCCGCCGCGCGCTACTGCGACACGGCGAAGCTCACGACGGTGCCGTCGTTGAGCGCCGCGAGGAGACCGAAGTCGACATCACCGTCCAGGTAGCCTGAGGCGAAAGCCACGGCGGTGCCGCCGGCCAGTCCCGTGAGCGGCACGTCGAACTCGATGATCGGGTCGTCCCCGGTCGGGCCGATGCCCAGAACGTAGTCACCCTCGGCGACCTCCAGATACCCCTGGAACGTCTGATACTCGAGCGCCGTGATCAACACGCCGGCGCCCGCTGCGCTGATGTCGACCGTGGGCGCGTCGGGCGCGCCGTGGAACGCCAGCAGACCGACCTGCCCGGCCGTCGCCGACGTCTCGAGCGCGTTGAAGAAGAGGTCGAAATCGTCACCCAGCTCGCCGGCGGCCATGACAACGGTCTGGCTGCCTGCTGCCAGCGCGACCGGCCCGAAGCTCTCAAGGATGTCTCCGGGGCCCGTGCTGTTGCCCGGGGCGATGCCGATCGTGTACGAGCCGGCCGGCAGCGGGATCAGGCCCGTCGCCGCCTGGAACTCGAGGTCCTCGATCGCCGGAGAGGCGCCGGCGTTCAGGTAGACGTCGACCACTAGAGCCGCGGCGGTCGGCGAATTGTGGATGACCTGGATGACAGCGGCGTCGGGGTCGAAGACCTCGTCGAACGCCACGACCGTGCCGTCGTTGAGAGCCGCGAAGAGCCCGAACTCGCTGTCCCTGCCGGTCAGATAGCCGGACGCGAACACCACGGCGGTGCCCCCGCCGAGCCCGCTCAGCGGAACATCGAAGAAGATGATCGGGTCGTCTCCGGTCGGACCGACGGCGAGCGTGTAGTCGGCCTCGGGAACCTCGAGATACCCCTGGAACGTCTGGTACTCGAGCGCCGTGATCAGCGTGGCCCCTCCGGCGACACTGATGTCGACCGTCGGCGCGTCGGGCGAGCCGTGGAACGCCAGGAGGCCGACCTGCCCCGCCGAGGCGGAGGTGTCGAGCTCCTCGAAGAAGATGTTGAAATCGTCACCCAGCTCGCCGGCGGCCATGATCACGTTCTGGCTTCCCGCCCGAAGCTGAACGGGGCCGAAGCTGGCGATGATGTCGCCAGGACCGCTGCTGTTCCCCGGAGCGATGCCGATCGTGTACTGGTCGGGCGTGAGCGTGATGAGCCCGGTAGCGTCACGAAAAGCGAGGTTGTCGACCGCCGGAGCTGCGCCGTTGTTGAGATAGATGTCGACGACGGCCGCGGCCGCCGACGGGCTGTTGTGGATGATCTGGACCGTCGCGTCACTCGACGGTCCTGCCGGATCGCTCTCGGAACAACCGGCGGTCACAAGCGCGATGGCTGCGAGCAGAATGGCGTACTTCACTGATCTCCCCCTGTTGCGGTGGTGTCGCCCCTCGACATCGTCACGAGCGGCCACTGTGTCTGCGAACGGACGGAATCCCCTGCTGCCTGCTTCGAAGAGCCGCTTTCGCGTCGTGCATACGTCGGCGCGGAGCGTGGAGAGGGTATCGGCAGGAGTCCGGGGGATTCCCAGTATACCATCTCAGATGCCGGTTCGGTGGGCGGGATTCCCGGTCGAGCGCGGGCGCCCCGGCCGCCGCGCGACCATGCGCTTGCTGCGCTGCCGTTGTGCGTGGTAGCATCACAACTTACACGGTCCCACGGCAGGCTCCTCGCATCCCCGACGAATCCGCTGCCCATGGAAGGAAGCGACGAGAACGTGACCACACGCAAGCCCCTGAGCGAGTACGAGAAGAAGCGTGACTTCCGGAGGACGACCGAGCCCAAGGGGGGCGGGAAAAGGGGAGGCCACGAACCTGTCTTCGTCATCCAGAAGCACGACGCACGGAACCTGCACTACGACTTCAGACTCGAGATCGACGGCGTGCTGAAGTCGTGGGCCGTCCCCAAGGGACCTTCGACCGACCCCCGTGTCAAACGGCTCGCCGTCCCCACAGAGGACCACCCGATCGAATACGCGGACTTCGAGGGCGTCATCCCCGAGGGCGAGTACGGCGCCGGCACGGTCATCGTCTGGGACACCGGACCGTACCGGAACCTCAAGAAGGACGATGACGGCAACGATGTCCCGCTCGCCGACGCGTACGACGATGGGCACGTGACCGTCTGGCTCGAGGGCCACAAGCTCAAGGGAGGCTACTCGCTCATCCGGACGGGCGGAAGCGACGACGGACGATGGCTCCTCGTCAAGATGCGGGACGACGAGGCCGACGCCAGGCGCAACCCCGTGAGCACCGAGCCCGAGTCCGCCCTCTCCGGGAGAACGCTCGAGGAGGTGGAGCAGGAGGAGCGCCACGAGTAGAGGCTACCTCCGCGCTCTGCGGCAGACGCCCCATCTCAGCGGCAAGCGTTTCCCTCCGGGGCCCAAGAATCTGCTAGAATGACCCAGTTCAACGGGCGCTGCCGGCGACACGGGGACTACGCGCGGCCGCGAAAGCACCCGACCGGTCCCTGCACATTCCCTTCGGGAAGCGAGAACATGAAACTGCTCAAACCGCTCGTCATCGTCGTCCTCTGCGTCGCTGTCGTTCTGGCGGCGCACCAGCTCCTGCAACGGTCGGAACCGGAGGGCCAGCGGAGAGGCGGCGGCGAAGCGACCGTCGTCGCTCAGCCCGTCGGGACCAGGAGCTTCGCCGACCGCGTGGAGGCCGTCGGCACGGTCATCGCGAACGAGTCGGTGACCATCACACCGCCGGTCACCGAGCGCGTCGCCAGCGTGCACTTCGAGGACGGCGCGTCGGTAGCTCGTGGAGACACGATTGTCGAGCTCGAGCACGACGAGGAGTCGGCCGAACTCGAGGAGCGGCGTGTTGCTCTGAACGAACAGGAGCGGCAGTTCGAGCGCGTGAGGACGCTTCGGGAGAGCGAGCTGGTCTCCCAGGAGGAGTTCGATCTCGCCCGCGACGCGCTCCACATGGCCAGGTCCCGGGTCGAGGCTGCCGAGGCCCGACTCCGGGATCGCGTTCTCACCGCTCCTTTCGACGGGGTGCTCGGCACCCGCAGGGTCAGTCCCGGAGCGCTCGTGTCCCCGGGCCAGATCATCACCACCCTCGACGACCTGAGCACCGTCAGGGTCGACTTCACGGTACCGGAGGCGCTGCTCTCCCAGCTCGCGGTCGGGCTGCCGATCAGTGCGCGCGCCGCAGCCTGGCCGGAAGATCGCTTCGACGGCAGGACCACGAGCATCGACTCGCGCGTGGACCCTGCGACGCGCGCCATGACGGTTCAAGCGCGCATCCCGAACACCGATCTCAGGCTCAGACCCGGCATGCTCCTCGCGATCGAGTTGTCCTGCTGTCCCCGCGACGGATTGGGTGTTCCGGAGAGGGCGCTTCTCTCGTACGCCGACAGACAGTACGTGTTCGTCGTGAGGAGTGATGACACCGTGGAGCAGCGTCAGGTCCGGCTCGGGGTGAGGGACCCCGGCTGGGTCGAGGTCGTGGAGGGGCTTGAGCCCGACGAGATGATCGTGGTCGACGGCCTGCTCGGGCTCCGCGACGGCGCGTCCGTCCGCGTGGAGGACGGCGCGGCCGTTCGGGTCGACGGCGGTGAGGGACCGGGCGCGAACGAGCAGGCGCCGGCATCACCGGAGCGCGAAGCCTCATGATCCTCTCCGAGCTCTCCATCAAGCGGCCCGTCTTCGCGACGGTCATCAGTCTGGTCCTCATCACGTTCGGGATCATCTCGTACACCCGCCTCCCCCTGCGCGAGTATCCGGACATCGATCGCCCCATGGTCAGCATCACGACCGGCTACTCCGGCGCTTCGGCGAACGTCGTGGAGTCCAGGATCACGCAGATCATCGAGGGCACCGTCTCGAGCATCGAGGGACTCAAGACCGTCGAATCGAGCAGCGCCGACGGGCGCTCCCGCGTCAGTCTCGAACTCGACATCAGCAGGGACATCGACGAGGCCGCGAACGACGTGCGCGACAGGGTGGGCCGCGTGGTCAACCGTCTCCCGGAGGAGGCGGACTCTCCGAGAATCTCGAAGCGCGGGGCCGGCGGGTCGGTCGACCTCATCCTCGGGCTCTCGCACCCGACGATGTCGCAGATGGAGCTTACCGACTTCGCGGACCGTCACCTGCTTGATCCCCTCTCCGTCGTCGACGGCGTCGCGGAGGCGAGGATCTTCGGCGAGAAGCGTTACTCGATGCGCATCTGGCTGGACCGGACGGAGATGGCCGCCCGGGGTCTCGCGGTGCAGGACATCGAGAGCGCTCTCTATACTGAGAACGTGGAACTTCCGGCCGGGCGCCTCGAGTCGACGGAGCGCGAGTTCACCATCCGCGTCGAGAAGGGCTACCGCACGGTTGAGGACTTCCGACGACTGGTCGTCGCCCGCGGTGGCGACGACGGCCATCTCGTCCGGCTCGCCGATGTCGCCGACATCGAGATCGCCCCGGAGTCCCTCCGGGACAGCTTCTCGGCGGACGGAAAGAGCGCCGTCGGGATCGGCATCTCGCGACAGTCGACCGCGAACACGCTCGCGGTCATCAGCGGGGTGAAGACCGCCGTGGAGGAGCTCAGGCCCAGCCTTCCGGAGGGCATGGAGATCGTCGTGCTGCGCGACAGCTCGGTGTTCATTGATGCCGCCATCCGTGAGGTGCGGACCGCGCTCATCATCGCGTGCATCCTCGTCGTCGGCATCATCTTCCTCTTCCTCGGAAGCGCGCGCGCCGCGATGGTGCCCGCCGTGACGGTGCCCATCGCCCTCATCTCGGCGTTCATCGTGCTGTACGCGCTCGGGTTCTCGGTGAACCTCCTGACGTCACTCGCCCTGGTCCTCGCGATCGGGCTCCTCGTCGACGACTCCATCGTCGTGCTCGAGAATATCCACCGGCGCATCGAGGACGGCGAGCCGCCGCTCCTCGCTGCGTTCAGGGGCGTGAACGAGGTCGCGTTCGCCGTCATCGCCACGACGCTCGTTCTCGTCGCCGTCTTCGTTCCCATCAGCCTGATAGGTGGCGAGACCGGACGACTCTTCACGGAGTTCGCGTTCGCCATCACCGGAGCCGTCGTGTTCTCGAGTCTCGTCGCGCTCACCCTCTCCCCCATGATGTGCTCGAAGTTCCTGAGACCTCGCGACAAGGAAGCGACGCTGGTCAAGACCGTCGACCGCGTGTTCCAGCGGATCATCGCCTCGTACGACAGGGCGCTGCGCCGCAGCATCCGTCATCCCCTGGCCTCGCTGGCGGTCTTCATCCTCATCCTCGGCTCGATCTGGGTGATGCTCGATTCCATCATCACCGAGTACGAACCGCAGGAGGACCGGGGCACGCTCTCGGTCAGGATGACGGCGCCTGAGGGGACCGGCTTCGAGGCTGCGCGTGATTACATGGACCGCGTGACCGAGAGGATCGAGCCGCTCAGGGAGACGGGCGAGGCCCAGCACGTGCTCGCCATGATCCCCGGATGGGGCGGCGGGGGCGGCGTCAACAGCGGCACGGGCATCATCGATCTCGCTCCGTGGGAGGAGCGCGAGCGCACGGCGACCCAGATCGCCCGGGAGCTCACGGGGGAGCTCGCCCGGGTGACGGGCGTGCGTGTCTTCGTCTTCGAGCCTTCGGGGCTGTCGTTCCACTGGGGCCAGCCCATCCAGTTCGTGATCGGCGGGCCGACCTACGAGGAGCTCGCCCGGTGGCGCGACATCATCATCGAGAAGGCAAGCGAGTACCCGGGCCTCGTCGGAGTCGACTCCGATTACAGAGAGACGACGCCGCAGCTCCGTGTCTCCGTCGACCGGGACCGCGCCGCGGAGCTCGGTGTGTCCGCGCAGACCGTGGGGCGAACGCTCGAGACGATGCTCGGCTCCCGTCTCGCCACGACGTTCGTGGACCGCGGCGAGGAGTACAACGTCGTGCTCCAGGGCGCCGCGGAGGACCGGCAGACGCCGACCGATCTCACGAGCATCTACGTGCGTTCGTCCACGACCGGCGAGCTCATCCCGCTCTCCAACATCGTCACACTCGAGGAGCGGGCGGACGCCGGCGAGCTCGAGCGGTACAACAGAATGCGCGCGGTAACGATCTCCGCCAACATGGCCGAGGGATACTCGATGGAGGACTGCCTGGGCTTTCTGGAGAGGACGGTCCGCGAGGAGCTGCCGTCGACGGCGAGGATCAGCTACAAGGGGCTTTCTCAGAGGCTCAAGGAGTCGACCGGCGCGGTCGTGTTCGTGTTCGTCATCTCACTCGTGATCGCCTATCTCGTTCTCTCGGCGCAGTTCGAGAGCTTCGTGAGCCCGTTCGTCATCATGCTGACGGTGCCGATGGGGATGATGGGGGCCGCCGTGGGGATGCTCCTTCTGGGGGTCACGATCAACATCTTCAGCCAGATCGGGCTCATCATGCTGATCGGCCTCGCGGCCAAGAACGGCATCCTGATCGTCGAATTCGCCAACCAGCTTCGGGACCGGGGCTACGGCTTCGAGGATGCGCTTCTCCGCGCGTCGCGGCTGCGCCTCAGGCCGATCATGATGACGGGACTCTCGACGGCGATCGGCGCCGTCCCGCTCATCCTTGCGAGCGGCGCCGGCGCGATGAGTCGGCTGTCGCTGGGAACGGTCGTCGCGTTCGGCGCGACGTCCGCCTGCCTGCTGACGCTCTTCGTCGTGCCGGTCGGCTACTACTACCTGTGCCGTGGGCAGGCCTCCCCGAAGGCGCTGGAGGAGAAGCTGAACGCGCTCGATGCCGAACACGAGACGGGCGATCCGCATGAGGAGCGGTAGGCTGTGCTGCTGCCAGGACGCCTCTTTTATCGGACGAGGAGCAGCTTCTCCGAGCGCTCGTCCTTCCCGATCGACAGCCTGAGGAAGTAGACCCCCGATGCGACCTCGGCGCCGCGCGCGTCCCGACCGTCCCACCGTGCGACATGGCGGCCGCGCCCCGCGGGCCCACGCACGAGCTCCCTCACGAGGCGTCCGGCGACATCGTAGACACACAGGGTCGCGGAATGCCCGTCGCCCGGAACGTCGAACACGATTGTCGTCTCCTCGGTGAACGGGTTGGGTCGCGCCGCATGAAGAGCCGCGGCGAGCCTCCCGGTCGTGGTCACCGAGACCTGCTGCGCGCCCACAGGCGCCTCAAGCCCGTCCGCCCGCACGCCGCTCAGTCGATACCAGAAGGTGGTCTCCGGCCAGACGGACGCGTCCACGAACACGCCGGCCTCGATGGTGTGGATCACGCCCTGGTTGATGCGTGTGAACGGCCCTTCCGGAGCCGTGGAACGATAGAGATTGAGGCCCTCGATGCCGGCTTGTGGCTCGAGAGCCCAACGAAGTGTGACCGCGCCGTGTTGCGCCGCGATCGCGTAGAAGGCCCCCTCGACCGGCGTCTGAGGATCCGTCAGGTTGACAAGGACGGAGATGAACCCACCGATGGGGATCCCGAGAGCGAGGTCCCGGTCACCGTCACCGTCGAAGTCGGCGATCGCGATGTCCTTGACGTTGGTGCCCACGGGGAAGTGCACGGCCTCCTGAAACGTCCCGTCGCCGTTGCCGAGGAATAGCGAGACGTTGGCCGTCGCGTGATTGGCGACGACCAGATCCTCCGCGCCGTCGCCGTCCAGGTCCGACACCCTGATGCAATGCGGATCCCGATCAGCGTCGTAGTCCGATGCCGTCTGGAACGTCCCGTCGCCGTTGCCCATGAAGATCCTCACATCACGACTGCCCATGTTCGCCACAGCGAGGTCCATGTCCCCGTCGTCGTCCAGATCCGCGATAGCAACGCCCTTCGGGCGATCGCCGACCCAGTAGGAGGAGGACGGGACGAAGGTGCCGTCACCCTCTCCCTGGAGGATCGCCATGCTGTCGCCTCCGTAGTCCATGAGCACCAGGTCCCAACATCCGTCACCATCGAGGTCGGCGATGCCGAGAGACTGGCAGTCGTCCAGCACTCCATAGCGCACGGGCGCCTGGAAGGTCCCGTCACCGTTACTCAGGAGGACACACGCTTTGCGATCGAGGCCGCTCATCGAACCGCTGCCGACGACGAGGTCATCATACCCGTCGCCGTCCAGGTCGGCCGCCGCGACACATGTGGGGTCGTCTCCCACGTCGTGCAGCAGGGCCTCCTCGAACGTCCCGTCACCGGCGCCGAGCAGAACGGCCGTCGTAGATCCGTAGCTGTTCGCCACGGCCAGGTCGTCCGCCCCGTTCCCGTCGAAGTCCGCGATGGCCACGCAGTGCGGCGCGTCCCCCGTGCCGTAGACCACCTGAGGGTGAAACGTCCCGTCTCCCCTCCCGAGGAGGACGGAGAGGTCGTCGGAGTTGATGTTCACGCCCACGAGATCCTGGTTGCCGTCCTGATCGAGATCCGCAGTCCCTACAAACTCGGTCCCCCAGCCCGCGGGGTACTGGGCCGGCGCCTCGAGCGACCCGTCTCCGTTGCCCCGGAAGACCGAGACGCTCGCCGAGCCGATGTTCGTGACAACGAGATCCCCATGTCCGTTGCCGTCCACGTCGGCGCTGGCGATCCCGTACGGTCTGTCTCCCACGCTGTAGTGCTCGGCCGGACGGAGCGTGCCATCGCCCTCGCCGAAGAGGACACAGATGTCGTCAGACGAGAGATTCGAGACCACCAGGTCCTGGTGTCCGTCCTCGTTCAGGTCGACGGTCGTGACGTAGCGAGGCCAGTGGCCGACGTCGTAGTGCACGGGCGGCCAGTATGTCCCTCCTCCGTTGCCCAGCATGACGCACACCTCATGGTCGGCGATCACAACGATCACCTCCGGACTGCCGTCGCCGCTCAGGTCGGAGATCGCGACGGAGTACGGAGGGGCGTGCATGTCGTAGGGTGCGGCCGGCTGGAACGTCCCGTCGCCGTTGCCGAGTATGAAAAAGATGTGGTGGGACCACGTCCCGGCCGCCACGAGATCCGGATACCCGTCCTCGTTCACATCGCCGACGGCGACCGACAGGGTCCCGTCTCCTGCCGCGTAGGCGACCGGGGGCTGGAAGGTCCCGTCCCCGTTCCCGAGGAACACCGACACATCGTCCGACGCCTGATTCGCGACGGCGAGGTCGCACGTGCCGTTCCCATCGAGGTCCGCGATCACGACCTGGTAGGGATCCCCGCCCGCCGCGTACTCCACCGAGGGCTGGAACGTCCCATCGCCGTTGCCGAGGAGCACAGAGATGGTGTCATCGTCCTGGTTCGCCACGACGAGGTCATCGTGCGTGTCCCCGTCGAGGTCGCCTGCGGCGACGCTGGCGGCATCGTCAACGACGGCGTACGGAACGGGAGGATGGAACTCTCCGTCGCCGCTCCCGAGGAGGATCGTGACGCGATCATCATTGTGGCACGCGACGGCGAGGTCCTCGATGCCGTCGTGGTCGAAGTCGGACACGGCGACGGACATACCCTCGCCGCCTGCGGGGAAGTCGGACCGGGTCAGGAACAGGCGGTCGGTCTGCGCGCCGGCTCGCACCGTGACGATCGCCAGCGCCGCGAAGAACACGACGATTCCGAGCTGTCTTCTCATGACGCACCTGCCTCCGGGCGTGCCGTGCCGCCCGGCGAACCCGCGTGACACGGCCGCCCACCCGGACAGGACACGGTTTGGATGTTGTGGGGCCACTATATCACAGGCGAGAGCGCGAAGCAAGATGCGAGGCTCGAGTACTGCGAGTGGGCTCATCAGAGACGACACAGGTCGGGGGCTCGCTGACACGGAGGCGCGGGGGGGTTCACTCTCTCAGCGCCGCCGCGGCCAGCCGGCCGGGTCCAGGCGGTAGCAGGCCGCGAGCTGCCCGTAGAGCTCGGTGTGCCTGGCCTTGAGCTCGTGCGGCCGCTCGAAGAAGAACTCCGTCGCGACCGCGAAGAACTCGGACGGGTGCTCGGCCGCGTACTCATCGAGGAGAACGCGCTGGCCGCGCTCCACACGATTCACGAGCCTGTCGTACTCCCGCGTCATCACTCGCGCCCACTCCGCGTACGCCTGGCGGGACTCCAGGAGCGGGACGCCGTTGGCCTCCCCGGTCTCCTCGTCGAGCTGGTGCGCGAACTCGTGCAGGACGACGTTCTCCCCGTCCCCCGGGTCCGCGGCGCCGGCCTCGACGTCCATCCAGGAGAGCGCGACGGCCCCCTGTCCCCAGGACTCGCCCGACCGTTCCTCGATGCCGTCGTAGACGGTCCCGTCCTCCCGATACTCCTCGAGCGGAGCGACGTACTCGTCGGGATAGACGACGATGGACCCAAGTTCGGGGTAGACGCGCGCGGAGGGGACATCGGTCTCCCGGCCGAGCAGCAGGAGGCACGCATGCGCGGCGATGCACAGGCGCACGTCGTCGGTGATCTCGAACCCGCCCGCGCCCTCGAAACTCTTCTCGCCGATGAAGACGCGGATCAGGTCGATCAGATGCTCGAGCCGGCCCCCTGGAAGCGCTCCGACGAGCGGAGCCGTCCTCGGGATGCGCTCCCGCCACCCCTCCGGCACCGGCTCCGTGAGGAGCCTCCTGCGACGCCTCGCCGTCATGAACGACACGAGCATCCCCCTCACCGTCCGACCGTATGCCGCCCCACTCAGGGCCAGCTTCACTTACTGAGGGTTTCTTCGAGCGCGACCCTCGTTCGGCTCGCCGCTCAGAGCGTGTCACGAAGCCGCTCAGCGGTCAAGAGCGTGTGGCTTGACCGACCTTCACCGCGCGACTACAATCCCCGCATGCCTGCCTCGCTTCCCATTCTTCTCCTTCTCCTCGTCGCGGCGACCGATCCGAGCTCGGTCGTTGACGGCGTCTTCCATCGCCAGGCGCAGCGGGACGAGAGGATCGCGTCTGCGACCTACCGTGCCCGGACCACCTACGTCGAGACGGATCTGAGGTCCGGCGACGTCAAGCGCATCGAGTGCGAACGGGTCGTGACACGACCCAGATTCGGCGACCAGACGCAGGATTTCGGTGAGATCCGGCTTGGTGGCGAGCTCCTCGAGGGAGAGGACCGCGAGGAGCAGATCGAGTTCCTTCACTCGCGCGGCGTCGTGGCCCGCGACACGCGGATGCCGTTCTTCCCGGAGACGCGCGAGGACTACGAGTACGAGGTCAGTGGACCGCAGGACTGGAGAGGCATGACCGTCTGGACCGTGCGCTTCAGCCCCGTCCGGTCCACCGACGAACACGTCAGCGGAACCGCGCGCGTGCTGGACGGCTCCTTCGAGGTCGTGTCGCTGGAGTTCACGCCGTGCGACCTGCCGTTCGTCGTGGAGTCGGCGACCATGACTCTCGACTACGAGCCGGTCGACGGCGAGTGGTTACCGGTGCGGTTCGACGCGGACATGGACCTGCGGCTCAGCATCGTGGTCGAGGTGATGCGAAGACACATCAGCATCGAGGAACACTACTCGGACTACGCCTTCACTTCGACGGCGCCGGACCGGACCGGGGAAGGTGACTAGATGCTGCGAAATGCCGCACTACTGACCGCCGTGGGTTACCTCTCCGGGTCCCTCATGTTCTCGCTCTGGCTGACCAGGCTGCGGGGGCGCAATGTGCGCGCGGTCGGAGACGGCAACCCGGGCGCCGTCAACGCCTTCAAGGCGGCGGGTCCCGCCGTCGGCATCCCCTCGCTCGTGCTCGACTTCCTCAAGGGTGCGCTGCCCGTCGCGGCCGCCAGTCACCTCGCCGGACTCGACGGTTGGTGGCTGGTGCCCGTCATACTGGCGCCGGTACTCGGACACGCCTTTCCGGTCTTCGAGCGGTTCCGCGGCGGCAAGGCGCTCGCCGTGACCTTCGGCGTCTGGGCCGGTCTCACGTTCTGGGAGGTTCCCTGCGTGCTCGGCCTGGCCTTCACGCTCGGCAAGCTCGTCCTGCGGTTCGAGGAGGACGCGCTGAGCGTGCTGCTCGGGATGAACGTCCTCGTGCTCTACGTTGTCGTGCGGTACGAGAGCCTTCCGCTCTCCGCAGCGGCGCTTCTGACCGCCGCGATCGTGATCCTCAGACACCGACGGGAGCTCGCGCGCGGATGAGCGTTGTCCCCCATCTCATCGACTCCCACAGGCTGCTCATCTTCGTCGCCGTCCAGTTCGCTATCGCGATCTCGAACGCGATCCTCATGCGGCCTCTGAGGAGCTTCGGAAAGGCCGGCGCGACGCCCCGGGTCTCCGTGCTCGTTCCGGCGCGCGACGAGGAGGAGACGGTGGAAGCGTGCGTCCGGTCCCTCCTCGCACAGGACTACCCGGACTTAGAGGTGATCGTGCTTGATGACGAGTCGCGGGACGACACGGCGGGGCTTCTCGCGGCCATTCGCTCCGACCGGCTGCGCGTCGTGTCCGGGCGACCGCTTCCCCGGGGCTGGACCGGCAAGACGTGGGCCTGCTCGCAGCTGGCCCGACTGGCCGACGGCGAGCTGCTCTTCTTCACCGACGCGGACACGGTGCACGAGCCGGACACGCTCAGGCGGACCGTCGCGGCTGCCGCGGCGCTCAAGGCCGACTTCGTCTCGGCGGTGACGCGGACCGAGGTCCGGACCGTCGGCGAGCGCATCACGGTCCCCTTCGTGATCT
>CAZAQL010000045.1:0-20798 GCA_964487295.1 uncultured bacterium
TCTTCTGGAGTATCTTCCAGTAGCCCATGCGCGAGAGCGGCCGCCCGCGCGCGCTGAGGAAGAGGACACCCGTGGGCTGCGCCTTCTCGGCGAGGACCGGACGCACGCCGCTCCGGTAGCGAGCGATCCACGCGAGAGCGTGCTGTCCGATGGGCACGATCCGCTCCTTGGAGCCCTTGCCGAGCACCCGGATGAAACCCTCGTCCGCGAACAGCCCCGTGACCTCCAGCGAGATGAGCTCGCTCACGCGCAGTCCGGCTCCGTACGCGGTCTCGAGCATCGCCCGGTCGCGCACGCCGAGCGGTCTCGACGTATCGACGGCCTCCAGGAGACGCTCGATCTCGTGAACCTGAAGCACATCCGGGAGCCTTCTCGTGAGCTCGCGGGCGTGCTGGTGGCGCGTCGGATCCCGGTCGGGCCCGCCGCCCGCCTCGTGCAGGAGGAAGAGGTGGAAGCCTCTGATCGCGGAGAGCCTGCGGTTGACGCTCCGCGTGGAGAGACCCTCGATGACGGCGTCGCTCAGGTAGCGTTCGACGTGCTTCTGCGTCACCTGACGCGGAGTGCGAACACCCTGCTCCGTGAGAAAACGCGTGTAGTCGGAGAGGTCCGAGCGGTAGGACGCGATCGTGTTCCCGGAGAGACCCCGCTCCGTGATGAGATGGTCGACGTACTCCTCGACCGCGTCATCGAGCTTCGTCGGCGCGTCAGTCGTCATCCGTTCCGTCCGGGGCGTCTCTCTCGATCCTGAACAGCACCTCGCGTCTCGCCTCGTCGCCTCCGCGCCGGAACGCCAGGCCGATCTGCCCGTTCTCGATCTCAATAAGGCGGCGCTTCATGTCGGTGCCGCCGCCCGAGTAGCCGCCGAGCGTGCCGTCGCTGTTGACGACCCGGTGGCACGGGATGACGATCGGCAGCGGATTGCGCGAGAGGATCTGCCCGACGGGTCTGGTGGCTCGCGGCGAGCCCGCGCGAGCGGCCACCCACTTGTAGGACCTGAGAGCTCCGTACGGGATGGCCGCGACGATGTCGAGCACGCTGTGCGAGAAATCGGTCAGGTCGTCGATCTCGAGGGCGTGATCGAACGTGGGTTGGCGCCCGCGGAGGTAGTCGCGGATGTCGTCGATGACGCGTCTGAGTCCGATGCGGTCCTCAACGGCGAGGCAGCTCCCCCTCCGGGTCAGGTGCGAGAGCTCCCCGTCGACGTCGAGGCTCTTCGAGAACCGCACCGCGCGAAGCCCGCGGTCCCCGCGGACGACGAGGAAGCGGCCGATGTCCGCGTCGAACGTGGCGTAGCGGAGGACCGTCATGCCCGACTTCGATGCGCCGCCCTGGCGGACGATGACGAGCCGAGGGTCACGTGAGCGTTTCTTTGATCCTCCGCGCGGTTGCGATGCCAATGCCGGGTACCTCCGCTATGCGTTCGATCGAACTCTGCCGGATGGCGGGGACGGAACCGAACTCGCTCAGGAGAGCGGCCTTTCGCGCCTCGCCCACCCCGGGGATCTCGTCGAGCGCCGACGCCCTCGCCGCTATGAGTCTGAGTTTCCTGTGATACGTGACGCTGAAGCGGTGCACCTCGTCTCGCGCTCTGATGAGGACCCGCTTCGCCGGCGTCATTCCGGGGTCCGGGAGAGGACTCCGACGGCCGGGGACGAAGACCTCCTCCCGGCGCTTCGCGAGTCCCACGAAGGACACGCCGCGAACACCCGTCTCGCGGGCGGCCTCGACGGCGGCGCCGAGCTGCCCCTTTCCTCCATCGACGAGGAACAGGTCGGGCAGCTCGACCCCGGCCTCGCCGAGCGAACGAAGATGGCGACCGACGACCTCACGGATCATAGCATAGTCGTCCGCCCCTTTCACGGTCCGGATGCGGTAACGGCGATACAGCGAACGGTCCGGACGGCCGTCCCTGAGGGCGATGACGGTCCCCACGGCGTCCGATCCCTGGACGTTGGAGATGTCGACGGCGCAGATCAGTCGGGGCGGTCTCGACAGGCGGAGATAGTCCCCGAGTTCGACGATCGCGGCGGGGGCTCCTCGACTCTCGAACGTTCGGCGAAGCGCCTCACGCGCATTCTGCCGGGCGAACTGGGCCAGCAGCCGCGGTTCGCCTCGCCTCGGGACCGAGACGCGGACCGCGTGTCCATGGGCCGCCGTCAGCCAGGCCGCGATCCCGTCGAGTCCGGAGGTCTCACCGACGACGAGCACCTCCGGGGGCACGTCGGCGGCCGCCGCGTAGAATTGCTTGATCACGGACTCGCGAATCTCGATCTCGTCCGTCTCCGGCGAGAACTCGAGCGGCACGTTCTCGCACCCGACGAGCTTCCCGGCGCGGATCCGCACGACCGACGCGACGCCGTACCCCGCGTGGCGCGCGACCGCCACGACGTCGCGGTCCACGAGTCTCGCGGAGAGCACCCGCTGGCGCTGCGTGACCTTCTCGATGTCATCCAGCCTGTCCCGGAGCGCGGCCGCCTCCTCGAATCTCCTCTCGGCCGCCGCTCGCTCCATTCGCTCGCGCAGCCGTCGCGTCAGCTCGTCGCCCCGCCCCGTCAGGAAGAGAACCAGCTCCGAGACGACCTGGCCGTAGTCGGACTCGCCCACCGCGCCGACACACGGCCCCAGGCATCTGCCGATCTGGTGGTTGAGGCACGGTCGCGAGCGAGAGCGGAAGGTCTTGCACGTTCGCAGGGGAAAGCTCTGCTGGATGTGCTTGAGCGTGCGGCGCATGGCTCTCGCGTCCGTGTAGGGCCCGAAGTAGCGGGACCCGTCCTGGCGCACGACGCGCGTGACGTGCGCGCGGGGGAAGCGCTCGGCCGTCGTGACCTTGATGAACGGGTAGCGCTTGTCGTCACGGAGCTTGACGTTGTAGCGTGGCCGGTACTCCTTGATGAGGTTGGACTCGAGAACGAGCGCCTCGGTCTCGGACTCCGTCACGATGGTCTCGAAGGAGTGGAGCCGCGAACGGATGATCGCCAGCTTCGGGTCCGGCGTCTCGCCGCTCGCCGTGTAGGTGCGAAGGCGGTTTCTCAGGTTCCGGGCCTTGCCGACGTAGATGACCTTTCCCGAGGCGTCCTTGAGCAGATAGACTCCCGGGTTCTCAGGGACACGCGGGCGGCCCCGGCTACGCTTGGTCATGGATCCTCCTGCTGAGAGCCTAACGCCGCCGGACTTCCGCGTCAACGGCGGCATGAGTCGCGGCTTGACTCCTGGAGGCCGGCCTGATATATTCGCTGGGTTAGAGATGAACGCCATCCGCTGGAGGCGGATCAGAGGTCAGACCGGAGGTTTCGCGTGCCACACAAGAAGTCCACGATCAAGCGACTCAGGCAATCGAAGAAGCTCAACGAGCGCAACCGCGCCGCGAAGTCGAGAATCGCCACGGCCGTCAAGCGCGCCGAGACCGCTCCCGCGGAGGAGCGGGAGGCTCTCGTGCGCGAGGCCGCATCGGTCATCGACAAGGCCGCGAAGATGGGCGTGCTCAAGAAGAACACCGCGGCTCGCCGGAAGTCGCGCGTGATGAAGAGTCGGAGCGAGTAGCTCCGGACGGCTCCGCCGCAGATCAAGGCCCCCGCGGGCTTCGCCCGAGGGGGCCTCTGTGCGTCCTCGCGCCGCTCAGGTCGCCCCCGAGCCTACTCGCGCAGATCCTCTACGATCCGCAGCACGCCCTGGGCGGCCTGGTCCTTCGGGATCTCCGACGTCTCGCCGGAGCTCCGCAGCCTGATCTCCACGACGCCCTTCTTGAGACCCCGATCGCCGATCGTCACGCGCACGGGGATCCCGATGAGATCGGCATCCTTGAACTTCACGCCGGCCGAATCGGACCGGTCGTCGAGCAGCGTCTCGACACCGCTTAAGCGGAGGGCCTCGTAGAGGTCCTCCGCCGCCTCCCGAACGGGATCGCTCTTCGTGTTGAGCGCAACGATGAGAACCTCGAAGGGGGCGACGCTCATGGGCCAGGCGATACCGTCCTCGTCGGAGTGCTGCTCGATGACGGCAGCCACGGTGCGCGACACGCCGAGCCCGTAGCACCCCATGACGAACGGCTTCGCGACGCCGTCCTCGTCCAGGAAGGTCGCGTTCATGCTCTTTGAGTACTTGGTCCCGAGCTTGAACACCTGGCTGACCTCGATCCCCCGGAACGAGTCCATGACCTTCCCGCAGTCGGCGCAGACGTCGCCCCGGCCGATCTGGACGATGTCCTCGTACGCGGTCACCGCGAAGTCGCGCCCCGGGTTGACGTTCCTGATGTGGGCGTCCGCCTTGTTGGCGCCGACAACGATGTTCCTGAGCGGCTCGACGGTGCGGTCCACCACCCGCCGCACGCCGTCGAGGCCGACGGGACCGGCGAACCCCACCGGAGCCCCGGTCACGCGCTCGATGATCTCGGGTGGAGCCGCCTCGATGAGGCCCGCGCCCAGCACGCCCGCGAGCTTCTCCTCGTTGACCTCGCGGTCTCCCCTGACGACGGCCAGGACCGGTTCCTCGTCGGCGACGTAGACGATCGTCTTCACGAGTCGCCACGGGTCGATCTCGAGGAAGGAGGAGACCTCCTCGATCGTCCGCATGCCCGGCGTGGAGACCTCCTCCATGGGCATCGGGTCCTCCTCGGGCATCACGTCGCCGACGAGACCACGGGCCTGTTCGCTCGTGGCGGCGTACCCGCACTCGCAGACGATGACCTCGGACTCCCCCGTGTCGGACAGGACCATGAACTCGTGAGAGCTGCTGCCTCCGATGGCGCCTGTTGCGGCCTCGACCGGGCGGTACGTGAGATCGCACCGGTCGAAGATGCGCCCGTAGGCCTCGTAGATCGCGCGGTAGGTCCTGTCGAGGCACTCCTCGTCCCGATGGAAGCTGTACGCGTCCTTCATCAGGAACTCTCTCGCGCGGACGACGCCGAAGCGTGGCCGGATCTCGTCGCGGAACTTCGTCTGGATCTGGTAGACCGTGAAGGGCAGCTGCTTGTACGAGCTGATCTCGTGGCGGATGATGTCCGTCACGACCTCCTCGTGCGTCGGACCGAGTGCGAACTCCCGCCCGTTTCGGTCACGAGCTCTCCAGAGCTCCTTCCCGTAGACGTTCCAGCGTCCGCTCTCCTGCCAGAGCTCCGCGGGGCTGATGACGGGCATGAGGATCTCCTGGCAGCCCGCCGCGTCCATCTCCTCGCGGACGATCCGCTCGATGTTCCTGAGGACCCTCCACCCCAGCGGGAGGTAGCTGTAGACGCCGGACGTGAGCGTGCGGATCAACCCGGCCCTGAGCATGAGCTTGTGGCTCGTCGTCTCCGCGTGGGAGGGGTCTTCCTTGTGCGTCGGTATGAGTGCCTTGCTCCAGCGCATCCTGGTATCCGTCTCCTTCTGCCGTGAGTTCGAGGTCGCGTCGAGCGCCTCGAGATCGAGGTTCTGTCAGGCCTCCGCTCCCCCCGGCCGTCCGGCCCAACCCGCCGGTCGTTCGAGGCGCAACCGCTTGAGCTCCTCATAGAGTTCCCTCACCTCGGGGAACTCGAAGTCGCGGACGTTGTGCGGCCAGTCCCAGAAGTCCGCGAGCATTCTGTTGCCTTCCTGCTCGTACAGATAGGCTTGCGTGAACATCTCGAGCTTGTCGATGGCTCGGACGAACCGGCCCTCGATGGAGGAGCGCTCCGCGAACTCGCGCCAGAGCGCCACGGCCTCCTCGGCCGAGTCATCGTCGCCGAACAGGTCAACGAGGATCCGGAGTTCCGCGGCCTCCTTCGCCTCCTCGCCGAGCATGTGCGAGGCGGGCGCGTGGATGTCCCCCAGCATGTGCTCCGGCAGATCGTGAACGAGCGCGATGCGGATAGCGCGGTTCACGTCCACCGGCGTTGAGAGACGCGGTCCCAGGAGGGTGACGATGAGCGCGACCGCATAGGAGTGCTCCGCGACGCTCTCCCCGTCGCGCACGCCGCGGACTCGCCATCCCATGCGGGGCACCGCCTTAAGCTCGTTCGCCCGGAGAATGATGTCCAGGAGCTTCCTCTCGTCCGCCATCGACCCTCCCGTCGTCGCGGTCAGTGCAGCCCGAGAACGTCCTGCATGTCGTACAGGCCCGGCGGGCGCCCCTGCACGAAGCGGACCGCCTCGACGGCGCCTTGTGAGAAGGCGCTGCGGTCGAACGCCTCGTGCGCGAGGACGACCTCCTCCGTCTCCGAGACGAGGTGGACCGCGTGACGACCCACGATGCCTCCGCCGCGCACCGCGTGAACGCCGATCTCGCCTCGGGTTCGCGGAGCGTCCGGGCCGTGCCGTCCAAGCCGCGCGACCTCTGAGCTCTCGAGCCCGCGGGCCGTCGCGACGACCTCGAGCAGACGGGCGGCGGTGCCGCTCGGCGCGTCGCGCTTGGCGCGGTGATGCTGCTCGACGATCTCGGCGTCGAAGGCCTGATCGAGCCGGGACGCGGCGATGCGCGCGAGTCCGAACAGCAGGTTTACGCCGATGCTCATGTTCGGCGCGACCACGATCGGCGCCCGGCGGGACGCCTCCTGAACGACGGCCATCTCGATCTCCGTGAGCCCCGTCGTGCCGATCACGAGACCCTTCCCGTCGGGCGCGACATGCTCGGCACACGCCACGGCCTGGGGGGGCGCGGAGAAATCGACGATGACGTCATAGCTCCCGGGCGTCAGGTCGCCGAGACGCGTCCCGACGACGAGCTCGATGCCGCCCGCTCCCCAGTGATCGCACAGGCGCCTTCCAACACCGGGATGACCCGGCATCTCAAGGCCGCCCACGAGTTTGAGGTCGCCTGCCGACTCGATGGTGCGGGCGACCATCCCTCCCATGCGTCCGCAGATGCCGCTCACAACGATTCGGATCATCGTCCCGATCCCCTCCGAAGAACGAGCGCATGGCGCGCCGAACCTCTCGAACAGACCCAGAGCGTAGCACGAGAAGCCGCCCGTATCAACGAGCGGCGGTCGGGTTGCGCGCGTGTCGAGAGGATCAGTTGACGCCGGGGTGGGCCGCGGATGCCGGTCTGGGGCGGTCCGCGTCGAGGGTGCGGCGCACCGCCTCGGCGATCTCGCGGGGGCCGAACGGCTTCTGGAGGTAGGTGGCCGCGTTGCCCAGGAACTCGGAGTCCTCCTCGCCCCTGGGGTAGCCGCTCATGACGATCAGGGGGATGTCGTATCCGCTTCCCGAGAGGTGGTCCCAGAGCTCGCGGCCGTTCATCTCCGGCATGACGACGTCCGTCATGAGCACGGCGACGTCATCGCCGAACTCCTCCATGCGCTCGAGCGCCTCGCGACCGTTGACCGCTGTGATGACGTTGTACCCTTTCGCGCTCAGGACGCTGACGATGAGGCCGCGGACGTTGTCGTCGTCCTCCACCAGAAGCACGGTCTCGTGACCGTGCATGGTGTCGGCCGGGTTCTCCTCCTGCGCGCTCTCGCGTTCCGGCGCGCGGACCGGCAGGTAGACGCTGAACGTCGTGCCTCGACCCACAACGCTGTCGATCTCGACGAAGCCGCCGTGGCGCCTGATGACACTGAAGACGATGGAGAGACCGAGCCCCGTGCCCTTGCCGGCCTCCTTCGTCGTGAAGAACGGCTCGAAGATGCGCTCCTGCGTCTCCTCGTCCATGCCCGTGCCCGTGTCCGTGACCTCGATGACCTGACAGCGTTCGACGCCCGGGATCGTGAACCGCTGAGCGAGCGGGCCGATGGCGTCGTACTCCCGGGTGGCTATGCGGAGAGTCCCCTCCCCTTCCATGGCGTCGCGCGCGTTGATCGCGAGGTTCATCACGATCTGCGACAGTTGCTGCTTGTCGCCGGTCGTGACGCTCAGATGGTCGCCGAGATCGAGTTCGACCTCGATGCCGTCGCCGAGCATCCGCCTGAGGAGCTTCATCATCTCCTCGATGGTTTCGTTGATGTTCACGGCCGACGTCTGCGCCGTGTCCTTCCGGCTGAACGTGAGCAGCTGCTTCGTGAGCCCGGCGGCCCGTTCGCTGGCCATGACGATCTCACGGAGCCCGCCGGACTCGCGGTACTCCTCCGGGAGACGCGCCATCAGGAGCTGCGCGTAGCCCTGGATGGTCGTCAACAGGTTGTTGAAGTCGTGAGCGACCCCTCCGGCGAGCTGGCCGACGGCCTCCATCTTCTTGGCGTGGTTGTACTCCGCCTCGAGGTGCGCGCGCTCCTCCAGCTCCGTCTTGCGTCCGATGGCGCGCGCGACGAGCGCCGTGATGACCTCGAGGATCTTGACGTCCTCGTCCGTCCATGATCCCCGGCGCGAGCACTGCTCGAAGCTGAGCCAGCCGACGACGGCCTCGTTGACCGTGATCGGGAGCAACAGCAGAGAACGGATGTCCTGCTCCACGAGCGGACCGGCCTCGTCGATGGGCAGATCGGTCGTGTCGTCGATCCGGACCGTCCTTCCGGAGGTCATCGCCTCTCGCCACTCGGAGACGAACTCCAGCGGGTGCGCCGCGCCGGGGCTTGTGTCCTCGACGCCGCGCGTGTGCCACTCCTGTCGAACCGTCGAGAGCCGCGAGCCCGTGCCCCTTTCCACGACGCGCACGCGATCCAGCGACCACGTGCGACCCACGCGCCGGATGACGTCGTCGAAGTGGCTCGTCGGCGCGTCGTAGTCCTTGAGAAGGATGTCGGAGATCCGGTGCAGCAGCGCCTCGTAGCGGACTTGGAGCCTCAGCCTGTCGCGCGCGAGCAGATTCATCCTGCCGACCCAGAGGATCGCGCCGACCGAGACGAGGAGGCCGAGATCGTGATCGGTCAGCCGCGGCTCCTGCGCGTTGTCCTCCGCGAGGGTGCCTGCCACGAGAACCGTCTCGCAGCCGTCGGGCGTCGCGTTGGGGATCCACGTGAAGAAGGGCAACGCCAGCGCGGACCGTACGCTCTCGATCCAGGGGGTCTCCTCGGTCTCGCCGTTGACCAGGGCTGCCGTCATCCACTCCGACGGGTCGACCCCGTTCAGGGAGATCGGTTCCGGCCGCTGGTCCGACTGGTAGCCCAGGGCCGCCACCGGACGGAGCGTACCGCGGTCCGCGTCGTGCTCGAGTACGAGGGCGCGCTTCATCCAGAGCTCGGCGACGATCGACTTGAGCGCCACGTCGTAGAGCGCCCCGATCGAGCGCGCCGCGCCGATCTTGCGCTGGAAGCCCGTCAGGAAGCTGAATGCCTCACGCGAGCGGCGCACCTCCTGAGTCAGATGGAGGACCTTGTACTCGGCCCGCATCGACTCGCCGCCGAGTCGCTCCACACGCTTCCTGAGCCCCGCGACCTGGCGATCGAGCTGCTCGATACGCGCGTCCTTGTCCACACGCGAGCAGGAGGAGGCTCCGACGCCGGGATCGCCGCTTGTGGCGTCCCGGACGGGCGGCGGACCGGACCGATCGGGCGAGGGCTGTCCCCCGCCCGATGCGGTCTCCGACGAAGCCCCGAACGGGGGCCGCGCATGTCTATTGCCGTCACGCCGGTCCGTCACTGTTGTTTCCTCTTCTCCGGGCCTCGAGGGTCCGGTCGGTCTACGCCTGCTCCGAGAGCACGACGAGCACGCCCGTCCAGTCGAGCGCGCGTGAACCACCCATGAAGGGCGCGATCTCGACGCCGGAGTAGAAGCCGAGAAGCGGCATCTGTGTTCCGATCGTCTCCTGGACGATGGCTCCTTCCTCCTCGCCGGCGCCGCAGAACCCGCTGGTCCTCCCGGCGCAGTCGATGTAGATGCCGAGGAACGGATCCTCGTCCCGCACCTCACGAAGCAGGTTCTGTGAGACCTCTCTCGCGGAGTGGAGCATCTGCTCGTTGCTGCGGCGCATCACCTGCACCTGCTCGCCCGGCCCGAAGTCGGACTCGAACAGAATGAGCGAGCCGTCCTCGGGATTCACCCCGGCGATCAGCCGGTTCAGGTACTCCTTCTCGTTGAAGTCGCCGTACGGGTCGGTTCCGTAGTTGGCCCCGAGCGTCACCAGGAGCGAGTACTGCTGCCAGTCCTGTCCCGCGCCCGCGCCGATGATCTCCTCGATCACCTGCAGGGCAGGTCGCCCGTCGAGCTCACGGACCACCGGGCCATCGATGTTCGTGATCGTGTGGTAGTCGCTTGCCGGCTCGCAGCCGTGGCTGATGGCGTGATGGACGTTGCAGTCGCCCTTGATGAGGACGCCGCTCGCGTGCTGCGTGAGAGCCTCCGCGCCCGCGAAGACGGGAGACTCGCGCCAGTGGTAGTCCTTCATGACGCCGCCGCCGAGGATGGGAACGTGCGGCCCGTCGAAGGCCTGCTCGACGCCGCGGATGAGCTGACTTCCGAGGTTCACCGCGAAGGGGTCCTCGCTCTTGATCGAGTCGTAGAAGAAGAGCGCGCCTCTGGTCGCCGCGTCGCTCTGCTGAGCCATCATCTGCCCGAACTCGACGCCGGCCCGCATCTCATCGTCGTTGAGACGGCCGACGGCGAGCGGCTCGAAGGCGATCCTGTCCGAAGAGACGACGGCCACTCCGGCCTCATACCCGCCGTACCCGGCCCTCTCATTCGTGATGACGCCGACGGTCATGCCGCCGATCAGCGTGCCGTCGCCGACGACCTCACGGACCGCGCGGAGGAACGCGAACGGGTCGTGGTTCCCTCCGCAGAACGCCATCGTGAAATCACTTCTCTCGGCCGATGCGTAGCTCATGGCCTTCTCGGCGGCCTGCCGTCCGGCTGCCACCGAATCCGTCGTGTCGGAGTACCCGACGCCCGACTTCACTGTCCGCATTCCTTCCTCCTTGCCGGCGGCCGTTTCCCGCCGCTTCGGGTGCCCTCCATCGCGAGGTCTCCCGTTGGTCTTTGTCGCCTCCGCCGTGGTGCGGCTCCTCGATCCGGCCCGTACGGGAGGCCGGAGACGCGCCCGGCAGGCCTGATTTCAGCAATTCCCGTACCAGCCGGGGCCGCTGACTGGGGTCACTTCGGCGCGTTGACGGGCGGAATACGGTCGGATTCGTGCAATCAGTGAACAGCGCCGCCGGTCCGGGCGGCCCCGCGCGACATCGATGCGAATCCTGATGGCAAGCTGCAACTGAGTGGCCCCTCGACCCGAAAATCCTGTTCATCAACTGAACAGGGACTTCGGGGGGATCCGGGGAGCATGCTGTGGGGCGGGCGGCTCACGGAGCTCCCTGTGGACGACACCGCGCAGGAAGCGGGGCGATGTAGAAAGCAGCGGACGGCGGTCAGATCGCCGCTGATGCAGCGCCTGCCGCCGTCCGTGCGTACGGGTCACTCTCGCCGAAGGTGGACCCGCTACTTGTGTGGAGCACCGTGCATGAGGCCGATGCTCGATGGCGTGCTGCTCTCCTCGCGGGGGCGGTTCTTCAGGTGGGCCGCCGCCTTCTCGGGGGACCAGCCCATCATGCGAACCTTGTCGCCGCGCGCGATCGTGATCAGATGGGGCACGCAGAAACCGGAGGTCTGGTTCTCGAGAGACCCGACCACGGCGCTCGCCGTCTGGCCGTCGACGATGAAGTGCTCCGCTCCGGGCGCGTGGATTCCCCAGATCGCGTAGTACGGCATGACCTGGAGCGTCACAAGCCTCTCGTAGAGCTCCTTGAGGACAGCCGGGTCATCGTTGACGCCGCGGAGAAGCGGTCCCTGCTGGAGCATCGCGATCCCCGCATCGGCCAGCATGCGAAGCCCGCGCTCGAGCTCGGGCGTGATCTCCCGCGGATGGACGAACGAGAACGTCAGGTAGAGCGGGCGATACCGCTTGAGCATCGCGACGAGGCGCTCCGTGATCCTCGACGGAACGTAGATCGGAGCGCGGCTCGTGATACGGATGATCTCCACGTGATCGATCGCCCGGATCGAAGAGACCCAGTGCTCAAGCTCCTCGTCGTCCAGGTAGAGCGGTTCGCCCCCGGTGACGATGACATCACGGATCTCCTCGCGGGCCCTGATGTAGTCGAGCGCCGCCTGTCCCTCATCCTCGCTGAGGTGCCTCACCTTCCGTCCCTTGCGAAAGCAGAAGCGGCAGTGCGAGGGGCATCCGAGCGCCGGGATGAACAGGAGCTTGCCCGGATACCGGTGGATGATGCCCGGGACCGGCTGATACCTGGCCTCGTCCTCGTGGACATCGTCGTCCAGCTCCCCGGGCCTCGACGACAGCTCGGCGATCGACGGGACGACGACCTTCCGGAGCGGGTCGTCAGGATCGCCCGGATCGATGAGGTCGAGGTAGTGCCGGGAGATCTTGATCGGGTATGCGGTCTTGAGGGCGTCGATGGCCCTCTTCTCATCCTCCGTGAGCTTGAGGATCCTGTCGAGCTCTTCGCGTCCCGTCACGAGACGCTCGTGATCGAGCTCCCATTGTTCGCGGTGGGCCATCTGTCCTCCAGTGATGCTCGGGGTTGTCGGGGGTTCTCTCCTGGTGCGTCAGAGCCACCGTGTCCCAAAAATAAACCGCGACACCTTCCGGGACTCTCTCCGGAAAGCGTTCGCGGTAGCCGTCATCTACAACAGGGCACCGTCACCATAGGCGACGGTGCCCTGAACTGTCCAGTCCTAAGTTACGGCGGCTGGCAAGCGCGCGCCGTACGCCGCGATGAGACGGGTTGGAACGTTCATGGCTGGACGTTCGGTTCCGTTCATGGCCATCGTGGGCTAACGGTCCTGCTTCGAGTACGGAATGCCGGCGCGAGCCCAGTCGCCCGGTGGCACGTCGCGGATGATCACGGTGACCGCCTCCGCCGGGGCGCCGGAGGTCCTGACGACGGCGTCCGTCACCTCGCTGATGATCCTCTCCTTCGTCTCAGCGTCTCGTCCGGTGAGCATCGAGATCTCGACGAGGGGCATCGCAACCTCCTTCGCGTTTCCGGTGTCGTCGGCCGCGCGGGGCTCAGGCGCTCCCGAGCGACTCGCGCGTCCTGCGCATCAGTTCGATCGACGGGGCCATCCGCGTGCGGCTTCGCTCTGACAGCTGGACCAGCGGGAGGCGCAGCTCGTCGCTGCTGATCAGCCCGAGTTCCTGCATGGCGAACTTGACCGGAGCGGGGTTCGTCTCGACGAAGAGCGCCTTCGAGATCCGTCTGAGCATGTGGTGGAGTTCCTCGGCGCGCGCCGGATCGTCCGGCCACGCGGAGACCATGGCGCCCACGGCCTCGGGTATCACGTTGGCTGCGACGGAGACGACGCCGCGCGCTCCGACCGACAGCATGGGCAGCGTCTGCGGATCGTCGCCTGAGAGTACGGTGATGTCGCAGAGCTCGACGATCTCGCTGACCTGGTCGACTGATCCCGCGGCCTCCTTCACGGCAACGATGTTCGGGACCTTGGAGAGCCGAGCGACCGTCTCCGGGAGCATGTTCGTCCCGGTCCGGCCGGGCACGTTGTAGAGCATGATGGGAAGGTCGACCGCCTCGGCGACCGTGAGGTAGTGCCGGTACTGGCCCTCCGGCGTCGGCTTGTTGTAGTAGGGTGTGATGATCAGCGCGCCGTGTGCTCCGGCCGCCTTCGCCTCGCTCGTGAGACGCACGGTCTCGGCCGTCGAGTTCGAGCCGGTCCCCGGGATCACGGGCATGGCGTCCCCGACCTCCTCGAGGCAGATCTCAAGAAGCCGTCGGCGCTCGTCCGGCGTCAGCGTGGCGGCCTCCCCCGTGCAACCGGCCGGGACGACGCCGCTCGTGCCGGCCTCCCTGTGCATTCGCAGGAGCCGTCTCAGTGACTTCTCGTCGATCCGCCCATCCAGGAACGGGGTGACGATCGCGACGATGGATCCCTCGAACATCGAGCCTCCTCCGATCAGTCCTCGTCCAGATCCAACTCCGCCCAGTAGACGACGCGCGCGTCCCCGGTGAGCGACACGTCGCAGCAGCCGAGTTCGCTCATGTAGAAACCGACCTCGAGCGGCTCCCCTCCGCGTGTGATCACCGTGACGGGAGGCCTGACGCGACCGAGCGCAGCCATGGTCACCGCCGAGGCCACGGCCCCGGTGCCGCAGGCGAGCGTCTCATCCTCGACGCCGCGCTCGTACGTCCTGAGCGCGATCGTGTGTTCGTCGCGGACGATGACGAAGTCCACGTTCGACCCCTCGGGGCCGAAGTCGTTCAGACTCCTGATGCGACGTCCCTCCTCGACCACCGGGTGGGCTTCGAGATCCGGCACCTCGAGGACGGCGTGCGGCACGCCCGTGTTGATGCGGTGCACCTCGCGCGATTCCCTCCCGAGGTGGACCGTCGTGGACAGGAGCATCGCCCGGGGCTCCGGCATCATGAGGCGGACGTGCTCCTCGTCGAGTATGGTGGCCGCGTGTACGCCGGAACGGCTCTCGAAGCGCATGGACGTCCCCGCGATGCCCCGCTCGTGCGCGAAGCGGGCGACGCATCGCCCGCCGTTGCCGCACATGTCGGCCTCGCTGCCGTCGGCGTTGAGGTAGCGCATCCTGAAGTCGTGTGCCGCGCTCGGGACGACCAGGATGAGGCCGTCCGCTCCGACGGATACGCGGCGTCTGCAGAGCTGCTTCGCGAGCTCACTCGCGTCCTCCGCGACCGCGCACTCACGGTCGTCGATCACGATGAAGTCGTTGCCGGCTCCACTCATCTTCGCGAATTCGAGCTTCACTCTTGCCCCTCCGGTTGCCGCAGGAATCGAGTCGTGTCCGCCGCCTCGCCGTCACCCGGCGAAGCGCCGTCGGTGGCGCCCCCCACCCCTTCGCCCGGCGGCTCCAGGGTGAGCGCGATGCCCCGGACCGTGTCCGCGGCGGTGACGAACCGCACCACACCCGCCTCCATCGCGCCGGTCTCGTCGGTGAGGGAGTATGCTCCGTCCCGGTCGGCGTCGAGGAAGGCCACGAGCGAGTACGGCGAGCGCGTGTGGCTCAGGTGTCCGAGTCGGTATTCACCGTCGGGTCCGGTCTCCGTCGCTCGTCCGCAGACGTGGATCATGGCGAGCGAGTCCGGCGCCGGGATCCCGGGGCACGCCCAGACCGTCGCGCCCTCCGCTGGCTCGCCGTCGGCCAGAACGGTGCCGGCGATACCGCAGTCGTCGAGGGTCTCGCCTGTCGAGAAGGCGAAGGTGAACACCCCCTCCATGGAGACTCCGTGGTCATCGCGCGCGCCGTCGCCGAGCGTCACCACGTACGTCGTGGAGTCGCTGAGCTCTCCCGCGAACCGCATCTCCATGCGCGGACCGCGCCACTTCGCGCTGCGCAGAGCCGCGTGCGGCGACATCACGAGGGAGCGTTCCACGGACGTCCGATCCATCTCCTCGCTGAAGAGCACGGCGGGGCTCGTCGAGACGGGCACGAGGACGGAGCCGTTCTCAGGCTCGGTTGCCACGACCCAGGGCGGCTCCTCATCGACCGGACCTCCGGGAGGCGGCCCCGGTTTGGCGCATCCGGAGAGGGCGATGCAGGCGCCCGTGAGCGTGCAGACGAGGATCGCTGCGGTCGCGCCGGTGCCTCTCACATTACGCTCCCATCAGGTCGACCATGATCGCCTTCTGCGCATGCAGCCTGTTCTCAGCCTGGTCGAAGACGACGGAGTGCGGGCCGTCCATGACCTCGTCGGTGATCTCGTCGCCGCGGTGCGCCGGCAGGCAGTGCAGAACGATGGCGTCGTCCTTAGCGCGGGCTACGAGCGCGGCGTTGAGCTGATACGGCATGAAGAGCTTCCGCCGCTCGCTCGCCTCGCCCTCCTGTCCCATGCTGGCCCAGACGTCCGTGTAGACCACGTCCGCGCCGCTCACAGCTTCGCTCGGGTCGTTGATGAGCTCGATCCTCGCGCCCGCCGCGCGCGCCGCCGCGAGGAGCGTCGCGTCCGGCTCGTACCCCGACGGGCCTCCGATCCTGAGCTCGAAACCGAGGTTCCCGGCCGCGTTGACCCACGAGTTCGCGACGTTGTTGCCGTCACCGATGAACGCCACGACCATGCTCGTCGGATCCTTGGCGTGCTCGACGCAGGTCAGGATGTCGCCCATGATCTGGCAGGGGTGGTTCAGATCGGTCAAGCCGTTGATGACCGGCACGTCGGCCGCCTCGGCAAGGCCGGTGCAGTTCGAGTGCGCGAAGGTCCGGATCATGATGCCGTGCACGTAGCGCGAGAGAACCTTCCCGATGTCGAAGATCGACTCGCGCTGCCCCATCTTGATCTCCGCGTCCGTGACGTACATCGGGTGCGCCCCCAGCTCGTGAATGCCGACCTCGAAGCTGACGCGCGTTCTCAGTGAGGGCTTGTGGAAGATCATGGCGACGGTCTTCCCCGCGAGGTCGCGCCTTCCCGTGCGGTCCTTCTTGAGATCCGCCGCCAGTCCGAGAAGCTGCTCCATCTTCGCGCGGTCGATGTCGGCGATCGAGATGAAATCCTGCATTTGGTCCCTCCGTCTCAAGTTCGCGTTTCCTGTCGTGGCAGTGAACGGCCGCCCCACGGACGCCGCCCGGCGCGGGGCGGGCGAGCCGTAAGATTCTACGCCCGGGGGTGAGCCTTCTGATAGACCTGTTTGAGCCGCTCCGTCGAGACGTGCGTGTACATCTGGGTCGTGGAGAGGCTGGCGTGGCCGAGCAGCTCCTGAACGGCTCGCAGGTCGGCTCCGGCGTTGAGCATGTGCGTGGCGAACGTGTGACGCAGCACGTGAGGACTCAGCTTGCGCGACTCGGAGACCTCACTGAGCTTGCGTCGGACGATCCGCTGCACCGTCCGCTGCGAGAGCGGGGCGCCACGGCCGTTGGTGAACAGCGCGTCCCCGGGGCGCCCTGCGTCCGGCTGCACCGCCTGATACGCGTCGATCGCCCGGAGCGCGGCGCGGCCGACGGGCACGATGCGCTCCTTCCGGCCCTTGCCGAGCACGCGGATCGTGCCGCCCAGCCGGTCGAGCGAGGCCGCTCGAAGCCCGACCAGTTCAGAGAGCCGTATGCCTGTGCTGTAGAAGAGCTCCAGGATCGCGCGATTGCGGATCTCGCGAACGGACGGCTCGGGCGGCAGGATGAACAGGAGCGAGATCTCGCGTTCGGTCAGGAAGGTCGGGAGCCGCTTTTCGACTCTGGGCGCGGAGACGCGCGCTGCGGGATTCCACCTCAGGATGCCGCGAGATTCGAGCCAGTTGCAGAACGAGCGGACCGCGGCCAGCTTGCGGTGCGTCGATCGCCGCGCGAAGCGCGCCGCCGTGAGCGACGAGACGTACCGGCGGACGGCCCGGGTCGTCACGTGTTCGGTGGTCACATCGTCCGGGGTATCGAGCTTCGAGAGGTCCGCCGCAAAGCCAAGGAACTGCCTGAGGTCGCGCCGGTAGGCGGCGACCGTGTGGACGGAGTACCCGCGGCCGGTCAGGTGCGCCAGGTACTCCTTGATGAGCGGCCGAAGCGGCCTCGGCCTGCCCGCGCGAACCCGGGCCGGTTGCTTCTTCCCGGCGCGATCGGTCGTCGTCCTACTCCGGCTCATCGGCGCTGGTCTCCGTCTCGGGTGTCACGCGCTCTCCACACTCGAGGCAGACGAGCTCCTTGTCCCCGCCCTTCGGCTTCTTCTCGACCATGAACGACGCCTCGCACGAAGGGCACGGCGTCGGCACCGGCTTGTCCCAGATGGCGAAGCCGCATCTCGGGTATTCGCTGCAACCGTAGAAAGTCCGCCCCTTCTTCGTGCGTCGCTTGACGAGCACGCCGCTGCAGTTTTCCTCCGGGCAGTTGACGCCCGTCGGGATCGCCATGGTGTGCTTGCACTCGGGGTAGTTCGAGCAGCCGAGGAACTCGCCGAACCGCCCGTGCTTGACCTTCATCGTCCCGCCGCACTGCTCGCACGTGATGTCGAACTCGGGCTGCTCCTCCCCGGGAACGGGCTTCGTGAACTTGCACTTCGGATAGGTGGAACACGCGAGAAAACGACCGTTGCGGCCCCACTTCTCGACCATGACGGCGCCGCAGCGCTCGCAGCGTTCCTCGGTCTCCCTGATGAGCGACTGCTTGAGTTCCTTGACCTGTCCCTCGACCTCGTCGAGGCGGCTGCGGAAGGGACGATAGAACTCGCCGACGATGTCCACCCAGTCGTCCTCGCCCGACTCGACTCTGTCGAGCTCAGATTCCATGCCCGCCGTGAACTCGACGTCAAAGACGTGCGGAAAGGCCCTCGCCAACAGGCTCCAGACCGTTCTGCCGAGCTCCGTCGGTTCGAACTGGCGCTTCTCAAGGTGCACGTACTTCCGTTTCTTGAGCGTATCGACGATCGTCGCATACGTGCTGGGACGTCCGATCCCCTCGGCCTCGAGCTGCTTGATGAGCGTCGCCTCCGAGTAGCGCGCCGGCGGTTTGGTGAACCGCTGGTTCGGGGTGACGGAGACGGGGGTCATCGGGTCGCCGACCTCGAGCACCGGCAACTCACGGATGTCCTTGCGAACGTGCGGGTAGACGGCCGTCCAGCCCGCGAAGCGAACGACCGAGCCGGCCGCGCGGAAGTCATAGCGCCCTGACGAGATCTTCACTGTCGTGTTCTCGTAGACGGCGCGCTGCATCTGCGTCGCGACGAATCTCCTCCAGATCAGCTGGTAGAGCCTGAACTGGTCCGTGGAGAGCTGGTTCTTGAGCGACTCCGGCGTTCTCTCGACCGCCGTCGGCCGGATGGCCTCGTGCGCGTCCTGGGCGCGGCTCTTCGTCTTGAACCGCCGCTCCGCGGGCTCCAGATACTCTCCCCCGAAGTGCTCGTCGATGTACGAGCGGGCCGATGCGATGGCCTCGTCCGCCATCCTCGTGGAGTCCGTGCGCATGTAGGTGATGAGCCCGACGTTCTCGCCCTCAATCGGGAGGCCCTCGTAGAGCTGCTGGGCCAGGACCATGGTCTTCTTGGAGGAGAAACGAAGCCGGTTCGACGCCTCGCGCTGGAGCGTGCTCGTGATGAACGGCGGATGCGGGGCGACCCGCTTCTGGCGCTTCGACAGGTCGCTGACGGCGAACACGGCGTCCGCCAGCGAGTCCACGACCGCGCGCGCCTCCTCCCCCTTCTCGATCGAGACCTTGCGCCCATCGATCCGATCGAGGCGCGCCTCGATCCGGTCGCCGGCTTCCGTCCTGAAGATCCCGTCGATGGTCCAGAACTCGTCCGGCACGAAGGCATCGATCTCATCCTCGCGCTCGCAGATCAGCCGAAGCGCCACGCTCTGCACGCGGCCCGCGGAGAGACCGTAGTAGATCGTTTTCCACAGGATGGGGCTCACCTCGTATCCGACGAGGCGGTCGAGGATGCGGCGAGCCTGCTGCGCGTTGACCTTGTTCATGTCGATCTCGCGCGGGTGCTCCATAGCCTCGAGGATAGCGCCTTTCGTGATCTCGTTGAAGACCACGCGCTTCGTCTTGTCGTCGGGCAGTTTGAGTATCTGCGCGATGTGCCACGCGATGGCCTCTCCCTCGCGGTCGAGGTCCGACGCGAGGTAGACGGTGTCCGCGGCCTTGGCGGCGGACCTGAGCTCCTTGAGGACCTTGCTCTTGCCGCGGATGGTCACGTAGGTCGGCGCGAAGTCGTGTTCCACGTCGATGGCGAGGTCCTTCTTCGGAAGATCGCGCACGTGTCCCATCGACGCGCGGACCGTGAAACCCCGCCCCAGGTACTTGTTGATCGTATCCGCTTTCGCCTTCGACTCGACGATCACGAGCGACTTGCCCATGCTCAACTCCGGATCGGGAACGAGCGACCTTGCCGCCTGCCGGACGCTATTCGTCCTTCCCACAGCACTTCTTGTACTTCTTGCCGCTCCCGCAGGGACACGGATCGTTCCTGCCGATCTTCGTGCCTCGCTTGACGGGGGCCCTTCGTGCCGGTTCTCCCGCCTCGGCGGCGCGCGTGCGCCCCGCCACGCCGGGCGTCGCTCCCGGCTGTGCAGGAGGAGCCCCGAACTCGGGCACCGGCGTCGCGGACGTCTGCCCGCTGTCGGCTCCCGGCGAGCGGGGCGTTCGGGCGGGCGCAGGCGCATCCGCGTGGGATGCCTGCTGACCGGTGACGCGCTGTTCCGGTTGGGGACCTGTCTGGATCTGGGCGCGGAACAGCAGCTGGACGGACTCCTCCTGGGCCGTCTCGATGGCCGTCATGAAGAGGTCGAAGGCCTCGCGTTTGTATTCGAGGAGCGGCTCCTTCTGGCCGTACGCGCGAAGCCCGATGCCCTCACGAAGGCGATCGAGCTCGTAGAGGTGGTCGCGCCAGGCCCGGTCGAGCACCTGGAGGAACACGAGCCGCTCGAGCTTCCGCATGAGCTCCGGGCCGAGCTGCTGTTCCCGTCGCTCGTACGAGCTCCACGCCGCGATGTTGAGGTTCTCGATGAGTCCTTCGCGCGTCAGCTTGGTGATGTCCGTCTGTGAGAAGTCGATATCGACGAGGAAGTGCCTCGCCATCGTCTGTCGGAGTCCGTCGAGATCCCAGGTCTCCTGAATGTCCCCCGCGTCGATGTGGCGGTCGACGGTCCGCTCAACGATGTCCGCGAAGATCTCGGACATCTCGTCACGCAGGTTCCCGCCCTCCAGGATGTTGAGGCGCTGCGAGTAGATGACCTCACGCTGCTGGTTCATCACATCATCGTAGTCGAGCAGGTGCTTCCTGATCTCGAAGTTGTGACCCTCGACGCGTCTTTGTGCACGCTCGATGGCGCGAGTGACGAGCGGGTGCTGGATGACCTCGCCCTCCGGCACTCCGAGCGTCGTCATCACCTTGGCGATCCGCTCCGGCGCGAAGAGGCGCATCAGGTCGTCCTCGAGCGAGATGAAGAACTGCGAGGAGCCCGGGTCGCCCTGACGGCCGCTTCGGCCGCGAAGCTGCCTGTCGATTCGTCTCGACTCGTGCCGCTCGGTGCCGATGATGCGGAGGCCGCACGGGACGTCCGCGAGAC
>CAZAQL010000046.1:0-14290 GCA_964487295.1 uncultured bacterium
CGCGGCGCGTCTTGTAGATCAGATCGTCGTAGTCCTGCCGGCGAATCGGTTCGTTCGTCGCGATGACGTGCACGCCCAGCTTGTAGATCTCCTGAAACTCGTCCTCTTCCGTCTCCGCCGTGCCCGTCATGCCCGCGAGCTTGCCGTACATCCGGAAGTAGTTCTGGAGCGTGATCGTCGCGAGCGTCTGCGTCTCGCGCTCGATCTCGACGCCCTCCTTCGCCTCGACGGCCTGGTGCAGGCCGTCGGACCAGCGGCGCCCGGCCATCAGGCGTCCGGTGAACTCGTCGACGATCATCACCTTGCCGTCCTGCACGACGTAGTCGACGTTCTTCTCGAAGAGCGCGTACGCCTTGAGCAGCGCCTGAACGTTGTGGATCGCCTCGCTGGCGTCCGCATACTCCTTGTGGAGCCGCTCCTTGCGTTCGCCCTTCTCGGCCGCCGAGAGCGAGTCGTCGGCGTCGACCGCGGAGAGCTGTTCGGAGAGGTCCGGCAGCACGAGCAGCTCGCGCTCGGCCTCCGAGAGGGCGTCCCGGCCCCTCTCGGTCAGGGAGACGTTGCGGCCGCGCTCGTCCATCGCATAGAGCAGGTCCTCATCGAGTTCGGGGAGCATCTTGTCGCGTGACAGCTCGCCCTCGACGCGCTGGACCTCGGCCTTCAGACCGGCGTCCTCGAAGACCTTCATGATGCGCCGGTGCTTCGGCGCCCCGCGCGTTACCTGAACGAGCTTGACGATACCCTCGTAGCGCGTCTCATCGTTCTTCAGAAGGCGCTCCGCCTCGCTCAGGATCTCGTTGAGCAGCTTCCCCTGCTTCCGGACGAGACGCTCCACGGGAGCCTTCAGCCGGTCGAACTTGTGCGTGGAGTGCTCGACCGTCCCGGAGATGATGAGAGGGGTCCGCGCCTCGTCGATGAGGACGCTGTCCACCTCGTCGACGATGGCGTAGTGGTGGCCGCGCTGAACCCGGTCCTCGATACGGACCGCCATGTTGTCGCGCAGGTAGTCGAACCCGAACTCGTTGTTCGTGCCGTAGGTGATATCGGCCGCGTACTGCTCGCGGCGCTCGGCCGGTGTCATCCCGGTCTGGATGCAGCCGATCGAGAGGCCGAGGGTCTCGTAGACCTTCCCCATCCACTGCGCGTCGCGGAGAGCGAGGTAGTCGTTGACCGTGACGAGATGCGCTCCCTTGCCCGGGAGCGCGTTGAGGTAGAGCGGAAGCGTCGCAACGAGCGTCTTGCCCTCGCCCGTGGCCATCTCCGCGATACCGCCGCGGTGGAGCACCAGCGCGCCCATGATCTGCACGTCGAACGGGACCATCTCCCAGGATGCTTCGTGACCCACGACGGGCCAGCTCTGGCCCACGAGTCTGCGGCAGGCCTCCTTGACGGTGGCGAACGCTTCGTGCAGGATGTCGTCGACCGTCTCCCCTGCGTCCAGACGGCGCCGGAACTCCTCCGTACGGGCCGCGAGCGCTTCATCGGAGAGCTCGCCAAGCTCATCGGCGATCTCGTTGATGCGTGCGACCTCCGGCAGAAGCCGCTTGTAGTCGCGCTCCTGCCTGGTACCGATAATGCTCGTGATGAGCTTCGAGAACACCTGCCGTCCCCTCCTGAGTCGCGGTTCGCCGACGCGTTCCGACCGAACAGTCAACTTAGCAGACGCCTCGGGGCGACGCAAGAGCGCGCGCCGCGGGCTCAGCGCTCCAACGCGAAGGAGACCTCTGCGGTATCGTGGAAGTACTCGCGGGACGAGTAGACCGGGCGGGCGACGACGCGCACCATGTAGGAGCCCGGCGCGAGAGTCCCCCCGTCCTCGTGGATGCCGTCCCAGCGCTCGACGTTCGGCCCGATGGCCCGCCGCCGGTTCTCGGCGAGCGTATGGACGACGTGCCCCTCCCCGTCCAGGACGACGACCGTGACGCGCGACACCTCGGTGAGATCGTAGCGGATCCTGAGCGGCGAGACCCCGGGTCTGAACCCCGCGGCGTCGGCGGTGAGGTCGCGGATCTCGGTCCCCATCCAGAAGTACCGGGCGCCCTGCCTCTCGGTCACGAACAGCTGGCCGAACCGTCGCCAGATCGCGATCCCGCGCGGCTCATCGAGATCGCCCTCCCCCGGGCGTCCGAAGGCCGTGACGTACTCGAGCCGCCGGTCGAACTTGTGGATGACCGACGCTCTCGTGTCCGTGGCGTACACGCTGCCGTGGTAGTCGATCGCGAGATGGTCGAACCTCGCCCACGCAGGGGCCGCCGCGCCAACTGCGGCGCTGTCCCGCAGGGTTCCAGCGAGGTCGAAGCTCAGAAGGCGCGTCCCGCCGCTGTCCGCGACGACGATCCTCCCGTCGCGACGGTTCAGCCACGGGTCGTCGTCCTCTACGACCGCCAGCCCGGTCGGCGCCCTGAGTGTGACGCCGCTCGCGACGCTCCGCGCCTCGCCTCCCGCCGGCGGGATCGCGAGGACGCGGTCGTTCCCGGTGTCCGTCACGTACACCGTGCCGGAGTGGCCCAGCGCGACCTGCGAGGGTGACGAGAGCTCCGGGGGCGTCGCCGCGACGCGCTCGATCCATCCCGCGTGACGGAGCTCGTCGTCGACGTAGCGGAGACGGACGAGCCGGTCGTTGCCCGTGTCCGCCACGACGACGGCGCCGGATGCGTCCGCCGCGATGCCGAGCGGTTCGCGGAACTGACCCACGCCGCCTCCGGGTTCGCCGTAGATCTCGACGTTCGTCAGCGACGTGTTGTAGATGATCTCGGAGCGTCCGGAGTTGAGGCCCAGGACCGTCAGTTCGTCGTCGTCGCGCCCCGTCGAGGGGTCGTCCTCGGCGAGAAGCTTGACGGCCGCGACGCCCGCCGGCTCGTCGAAGCGGGTCCGGTTGCCCAGGTAGACGAAGAGGTGGAACGTCGTCGCGCGGTTGATGCCGAGGCAGTGACCGAAGGGAGGACTGACCAGCGTGGTCTGCGCGGCGTGCTCCTCGGCCGCCGCCGGGACTGCACTCAGAGCGACAAGCAGAGCCAGAAGAAGGATGAGCCGTCGGGGGCGAAGCCCGTGGGCGGTCACCGGTTCCCCTCCGGACGGTCGCGCACGAGCACGCGTCGCCCGACGATCGAGAGCCGATCCTCCGCGATGAGCTGGAGCGCCTCGGGGTAGATCCGGTGTTCCTGTTCGAGAATGCGGGCCGCCAGCGACTCGGCCGTGTCGTCGTCGCGAACCTCGACCGCCGCCTGCAGGATGATGGGACCCGAGTCGACGCCGCCGTCGACGAAGTGCACGGTGGCGCCCGACCACTTCACGCCGTGGTCGATCGCCTGCTGCTGGACGTTGAGTCCAGGGAAGGCCGGGAGGAGCGACGGGTGGATGTTCACGACGGCATCGGGAAAGGCGTTGAGGAACTCCCCGTGGAGGACTCGCATGAAGCCGGCGAGCACGACGAGCTCGACGCCGTGCTTTCGGAGGACATCGACGTAGTGACGCTCGGACTCCGGGCCGAGTCTCGTCCGGTACGGGCCGGGCGGGACGTGGAACGCGGGAACCCCCACGGAGCGGGCCCGTTCCAGGGCCGGCGCGTCCTCGGCGTCGCTCAGGACCACGGCCACTTCGACATCGATCTCGCCCGTGAGCGAGCGGTCGAGGATCGCGCCCAGGTTCGACCCGCGGCCGGAGGCGAGCACGCCGATTCGGAGCTTCTTCATCCGTTCCTCCAGATCGTGTGAACAGGGTCCACCCGGGGTGGTGAGGCCGCTCCCCGTTGCGCGACCGCGGTTCCCGGCGGCCGGCGCAACACACAGCTTGACGAGCCTGCCAGCGGAGCATAGTCTGGATGGCGTCAGTGCGTCAAGTGCGCCCGCGGCCACCGTTCCGCGGGCGCTCGCGAATGCGCCTCGCTGCTGCGTTCCGCGCTTCGCGATGGTCCGACCGGGACGGGTGGGGGCGGCGTGTCCCCGGAGCGCGGCGCAGCGGGAACGGGAGCGATGAGTCACGTGAGCGAACGAGCGGGGCGGATGGCGTCCGCGCAGGAGGCCGTGCTGGACAACGGACTGCGCGTCGTCGTCGTGCCCTTTGATGGCTGGCCCGCCGCCGCGACGCTCGTCACCTACCGCGCCGGATCGCTTCAGGAACCCGAGGGCTGCGCCGGGATCGCGCATCTGATGGAGCACATGATGTTCCGCGGGACGGACGCGTTCCCCGGCGGCGTCGTCGACGCCACGACGGCGCGGCTCGGCGGAGTCAACAACGCCGTCACGACCACGGACTACGCGGCGTACTACTTCCTCCTGCCCGGTGAGGGTTGGCGCAGCGCTCTCGAGATCGAGGCGGACCGCATGCGGTGCTGTCGCCTCGATGAGCGCACGCTCGAGGTCGAGCGCCGCGTGGCGCTGGAGGAGCGCCGCATGGCGACCGACGAGCCGGAGTCCGTTCTGGACGAGGCCCTGGACGCCGCGATGTTCTGTCCGCATCCGTACGGCCGGCCCGTCATGGGGCTCTCGACGGACATCGCTTCGATCACGTCCTCGGACCTGCGCGCCTTCTACGCGAGCCGCTACGCTCCCGGGAACGCCTCAGTGATCGTCTCAGGCGGCGTCGAGCCGTCCTCGGTCCTCGATGTCTGCGAGGGGCTCTTCGGGGGCATCCCGTCCGCGGACCCTGCTGCGACCGGCCCCTCCTCGACGGAACGGCCGAAGCCGACGCGCCGTGGGCTCACGTCGGACTGGAGTGTGCCGCGCATCGCGGTCGGCTTCGCAACCCCCGCCGCGACGCATCGGGACAGCCCCGCGCTTGAGCTTCTCGTCTCCCTGCTCGCCTCCGGCCGGAGCTCGCGACTGTACGACCGGCTGGTTCGCGCCGACGGCATCGCGACCGAGGTGGGCTGCTCGCGCCTCCTGCAGCGCGAACCCGGCGCGTTCACCATCTCCGCCGCGTTGCATCCCGCCACGCCGACGGCGCGGGCCGAGGAGGCGATCGTCGACGTCCTCTCGTCCATCGCGTCCGGACGCATCACGGACGAGGAGTGCCGGAAGGCTCAGCGCCTGGCGTGGACGGACCTGGCCGTCGCGCACGAGACGTCGCTTGGCGTCGCCGCGACGCTCGGGATGTGGGAGGCGATCGCGGGATGGCGGGCGGGCCTCGAGTTCGAGCGTCGGCTTGAGCTCGTCGAGCCCGACGAGCTCGCCGGGGTGACGGCGGACTACCTGGCTCCGGAGTCCATGACCGTCGTGACGATGGAGCCCGACCCCGAACAGGAGGACGAGTGATGCGGGACTCATACCCGGACGTCCCTGTGTGTCGGGAGGTTCTCGAGAACGGGCTTCGCGTCCTCGCCACGGGCCGTCACGGGAGTCCCCTCATCACCGCGGTCCTGTCGATCGACGCCGGTTCGCGCTACGAACGGGCGGGCGCGGCCGGGCTCGCGGCCGTGACTGCGGCGACCATGATCGAGGGAACGAGCGCGCGCACCGGCGCCGACCTGGCGCGTCATGTCGACGCGGCCGGAAGCACGTTCGACGTCTCCGCCGGCTATGAGACCGCCGTCTTCTCAGTGACCGGACTGCCGGACACGATCCCCCGGACGCTCGAGCTGTTGCGGGAGGTCGTGTCGGAACCGGCGTTCGACGAGCGCGAGTTCGAGGAGGCGCGGCGCGCCCAGCTCGCGGAGCTCGCCGAGGACGATGAGGATCCGGGTCTCGTCTGCCGGCGCGAGCTCTTCGAAGCCCTCTACCCCGGACATCCCCGCGGGCGGCCGTCGAACGGGACCCCCGCGGGACTCCGTTCGCTCACGCGCGACGACCTAGTTTCGTTTCACGGCGCATCCTATCGCCCCCAGCGTGCTGTCCTCGCGGTGGCCGGGGATTGCGATCCGCGCGGCGTGCTCGCCGAGGCGGCCGACGTTTTCGCCGGATGGCGTCCCGGCGACACGCCTCCTCCCCCGGCTCCCCCAGCGGTTCCTCTCGTGCCGCCGGCGCACAGGACCGTGAGGATGGATCGCGAGCAGTCGCACGTCGCGCTCGGGCATCTCAGCGTGACCCGCTCCGATCCGAGGCTCTACGCGCTTCGCGCGCTCGATGTGATCCTCGGAGACGCGGCCGGCTTCTCATCGCGGCTTCCCGCCCGGCTCCGGGAGGCCGAGGGATTGGCGTACATCGTCGAGTGTGACGCTTCGTCGACCGCCGGGCTCGATCCGGGCGTCTTCTGGTCCTACGCCGCCACGGCGCCCGGCCAGGTCGGTCGGGTGATCGAGGCCATCCGCGACGAGATGCGGCGCATTCGCGTCGAGCCTCCGACGGATGAGGAGCGCGACCTCGCCGTCTCGTTTCTTCTCGGACGACATCTTCTGGACCGGGAGGCCGTCGAGTTCGTGGCCGCCCGGCTCACGGCGATCGAGAGGTACGCTCTCGGTCTCGACTACGACGCCCGGTACGTGAGCATCATCTCCTCTCTCACCGCGGCCGACATCCGCCGTGTCGCGGCCGAGGTCATCCGTCCCGACGACCTCGCGCTGGTCGTCGTCGGACCCGGCGACGCGAACTCCCACTGACATCGGCTCCTGACCGTTCTGACACGGCAGCGACCGCGGAGGACGTCGACAATCACGGCGCCATCCAGGTCCGTGCGCGTCACGCGGTCGGACCGCCCGGCGAGACGTTCCAGGACGGAGCCATCCGGGTGCCCGAAGCGGTTGGCCTCGCCGACCGAGACGACCGAGAGCGCCGCCTTAAGCGACCGGGCGAACTCCTCGGTCGTCGACGTGCCGGAGCCGTGGTGCGCGACCTTGAGCAGATCCCACGGTCCCGTGGCGCCGCGGGCGCGAAGACCGCGCTCCGCCGCGCGCTCGATGTCCCCGCACGCGAGCAACCGGATACCGTCGAGCCTCGCCTCGATGACGATCGACCGGTCGTTCTCACCGAGCGGCTCCGGGGGGGGCACGGCCGGCGGCCAGAGGACGAGGAGCGTGCAGGCCGGGACGGCGATCAGAGTGTCTCCCGCGGCCACCTCGCGGATCTCAACGCCGCGCTGCCGGGCGCGCTCGACGAGTTCGGAGGTCTCCGCGCCGCGGCAGGCGGCGGTCGCCACGACCATCGTTCTCACCATTCCGGACTCGAGCAGCGACGGGAGGCCGCCGGTGTGGTCCGAGTGGCCGTGCGTCACGACGGCAAGGTCGATCGTGCTCTCACCGCGTCCCCGCAGATACGGTGCGACGACTCCGCTGCCTGCGTCCCATGCCTCCCCGGCGGGACCCGCGTCGATCAGAACGGTCGGCCCTCCTCTACTCTCGATCAGCGTCGCGTCTCCCTGACCGACGTCGAAGAAGACGATGCGGGTGTGCGAGCGCCCCGGTCCCAGGGTGGTCAGGACCGCGCCTGACGCGACCGCCGCGACGACGACCGCACACGCGGCCGCCCTGAGAGGGCGGGCCCTCGTCACGAGCGAGGCCGACGCGCCAAGAATGAGGGCGCCGCAGGGAACGGCCAGCACGCCGGGAAGCCGGAGACCACCTCCGCACAGCCTGCATGCCAGGTCCGTGACGGCCATGAGCGCCCGGAGGCCTGCGGCCGCGGCGGCGGCCGGGATCCGTGCCGCCGCGGGGCAGAGCGGCTGGAGCGCGCAGACGAGCGCACCCGTGGCCACCGCGAAGGCGGCCAGCGGAACGGCGAGCAGGTTCGCGGCCGGAGAGAGCGGCGCGATGGGAGTCCCGATGCCGACGAGAACGGGGAGCGTACCGAGCTGCGCTCCGACGCTGACCGAGAGCGCTCCGCCGAGTCGCCCGAGGGTCCGCCGAAACGGCACCTCGAGCCCCGTGCGAAGGCGACGCGGCTCCCGGCGACCGATCCGGACCGCGGTCAGGATGCCTGCGACCGCCGAGAAGGATAGAGCGAACCCCGTGTCGAAGAGCGCGCCCGGTCGCCACGCGAGGATTGCCGTCGCGGCCAGTCCGAGCGCGTTCGCCGGGCTGCTCCTGCGCATCAGAATCCTCGAGCCTGAGAGCGCGCCGGCCATCACGACGGCGCGGATCACCGACGGGCGCGGCCCGACGACGGCCGCGAAGAAGAGCGCGCCCGCCATCGCGACGAGGATGGAGCCTCGTACTGGGAGGCCCGCGCACCGGGCCAGCGACGCGACGATGAGGATCACGAAGCCGACGTGGAGCCCGGAGACAGCGAGGACGTGCACCGTGCCGGAGGAGCGGAAGGAGTCGAGCAAGGCAGCGTCAATCTGGTCAGTGCGCCCGAGCAGGAGCGCGCGTAGCAGCCCGGCGCTCCGCCGGCGAAGCGTCGCGGAGATCGCGGCCTCCACCCCGGCGGCGACCGACTCGGGGCCGGCTCCGCGGCGTTCGAAGCTGATCCGGCGCGCGCGCATGGTCCGCCGGATGTCGCGCCAGCGCAGATAACCCGCAAAGTCGAACCCGCCCGGGTTTCGCGAACCGGATGGCGCGCGCACGCTTCCGATCACCCGGACCCGGTCGCCTCGGCGCACCGCGTCCGGACCGGGCCGCGCCGTCACCCAGAGCCGACCGCCCTCGCCGCTCCGCCCGTCTGTCGAGAGGTTCCCGCTATCCGCATCCGCCGCGGTCTGCGCATCCCGGTCGGCGTCCGGCTCATCCGCCGCGCTCGGTGCATCCCGGTCGGCGTCCGGCTTATCCGCCGCGCTCGGCGCATCCCGGTCGGCGCTCCACGACTCGACCTTCAGCACGAGGGTGGTGCGTTCGTTCGTCTTCCGCGCGCTTTCGACGATGCCGGTGACCGTGGCGGCGCCGTACGGCATGGTCGCCGCTTCGCCCGGCCACACGAGCCCATGTCTGGCGGGCAGATACGAGCAGCCAGCGACGGCGAGCGAGGAGAGGACGAGCAGGTCGCGGAGGGTCGGTCGTTCCCGTCTCCTGGGCCGGAGCAGCGCGCAGGCCAGAAGCGCGACCGCCAGGCCCCCTCCGAGCACGGGCAGCGCCCCGGGCATGCGGGATCCGCCCCGCAGAAGCAGAGCGGCACCGGCGGCCACGCCGGTGGCCAGAGCGAGTGCGCTCGCGCACGCGGGACACCGCCCGGAGCGCCTGACGGCTCCGGCGGAGCGATCGTGTTCGCTCGACATGTCGTCTAGGAGGGGATGCTCTTCGGGGACCGCTCAGTTCGCGTGCAGGAGGCGTGCCCGGGAGACCTCACCGCGAGAGGTCAGGTTCGCCGGAGAACGACGACCGTCATGTCGTCCGGGGACGCGCCCCTTCCCGCGAACGAGTCGGCCTCCGTGATGAGCGTCGATGCCACGACGCGCGCCGGCGCCCCCGGGAGATTGCGCACCACGTCGACGATGCGCTCCTCTCCGAAGAGCTCCGTGCCTCGCTCCGCCTCCGACAGCCCGTCGGTGTAGACGACCAGACAGTCGCCGGTGGAGAGGGTGACGCGGCCCTCCGCGTAGTGCGTTCCGGGGAACACACCGAGCACTGTTCCTCCCTCGCGCATCCGCAGGACCGATCCGCCGGCCTGAACCAGCAGAGGCGGGTTGTGACCGGCGTTGACATACGTGAGCAGCCCCGACGGATCGAGGACGCCGTAGAAGAGCGTTGCGAAGCTCTCTGGAGCCGTCGTTCTGCAGAATGATCCGTTGACCCTGTCCATGATCGTCGAGATCGAATAGACGTTCTCCACGTGCGAGCGAAGGGTCGCCTGAAGAGAGGCGGCCAGAAGCGCCGCCGGGACGCCCTTGCCGGAGACGTCGGCCACGGCGATGCCGAGGTGTCCGTCTGGAAGCTCCACATAGTCGAAGTAGTCGCCGCTGAGCCGGCGCCCCGGGAGGTTCATCCCCGCGATGTCGTAGCCCCGGACCTGCGGGTCGCTCGCTGGCAGGAGCCGCTCCTGGAAGACCCGGCCGAGATCAATCTCGCGTTCGAGCGCGCGTCGTCTCATCTCCTCCTCGTGCGCGCGCAGCGCGGCGCGATGCGAGCGGGCATTCGAGATCGCCACCCCCGCGATGTCGGCCAGCACCTGGAGCAGATCGACGTCTCCGTCGTTGAAGGCCTCCAGCTTCGGGCTCTGCACGTCGAAGACCCCGATGACGCGGCCGTCGGCGCGCAGCGGCACCGCCAGTTCGGAGTGCGCGCCCTTGAGCCCGGCGAGATAGCGCTGCTCGCGGCTGACGTCCGGCACGTTGAGAGGCACGCCGGTCTCGGCGACTCCTCCGGTGAGCCCACGGCCGACCGCGAGCTCCACGTTCTGGACGATGCTCTCAGGATAGCCGTAGCGGGCCGCCACGCTCATCCGCCTGCCGTCATCCTCGATGAGGAGGATCGTGCAGTACTCGAACCTCAGCATCCGGTTCGTGAGGTAGAGCAGACGCTGGAGGACCGTCTCCAGCTCGAGGGTCGACGCGATCGTCCGGACGGCCTCCACGATGGCGCGGTGCTCGTGCACAAGGCCGTCCGGGCACTCGGAGGGATCCGGGGTGGTGGTCCCGTGGTCAGACATGGATGAGTTGCTCCGGTTCTCCTTGACAGGGTGGCGATTCTTATGATAGTCTGAGAGTGGTGGTCGATCGTACGGTGTTCGGGATCATCCGCCCGTACGAGAACTCCCGGGACGGAGCCCCGGGATCGTCACGAGCAAAGGAGTGTCCTGCGCACGACGGCGAAGGAGTCGATGTGAGTCCATTCACGAAGCTGCTCGGGGTCGCTGTACCCGTTTTCGTGAGCAGCGCTTTCTGCCTCTCCGTTCCCTTCATCCTGCTCGTGGCCGACGCCGCCGTCCTGACGGCTACGCTGCTGCTCTTCTTCTCGGAGCGCCGCCGCGCCCGCATCGCGCGCATGGTGAGCGTGCCCGAGTTCCCGAGCGCCTGACGACGGACAGGTCTCAGCGCGAACAGGCCCCCGCGGAGCGCCGACGGGGGTCTCCTTCATGGTGCTCGCTCCTACTCCTCACGGTGCCGCCGGACGGATGCCAGCTTGCCCGCCATGCTCAGAGGCCTGTCCCGGCGATCGTCCACCCGGATCGTCGTCAGGACGCGCACGACGTCTCCCCCGAACGTTCCTTCGTGCATCGACCTGACGGCGCTCAGAATGGCGTCGAGGTCTCCCTCGATCACCGTTCCCATCGGACACAGCTCGTACGAGAGTCCGCTCTCCTCCAGGATGTCGAGGCAGTGCGCCACGTACCGGCTGATGCTCGCCCCACCCTGCCCCATCGGGACGATCGATACCTCCACCACGGCCATGGTGCCTCCTCCCAGCTCTCAGCGGTGCTCCGGCTTCGCGTCAGACGGGCCGGGAGCGCACGCTACTCGTCTTCCTTGTCGATGATGAGGTTCGTCACGGTGCCCGTGACCCCGTCGATCGTCCTGAGCTGGTTCAGCGTCAGGTCAAGCAGTTCGTCGAAGCTGTCCGAGCAGACCAGGGCGATGATGTCCTGGTCTCCGCTCGTGAGATCGGCGGACTGCACCTCGGGTCGCTTGAGCAGCGCGTCGCGGACGGCGCGTTCCTTGCCGGCGGCCGCGTTGATCTTGACGTAGGCCCTCGCCACGCGAGCCCTCCTTAGCAAAAGGTCCCTGTGCTCGGGCGCCTCATGGGCGCCGGTTCTCCAGACTCACGACCGAGAAGGATGAACCATCGGACCGGAGTTGTCAACCGCGCGGGCCCCGGACCACGCTCAGGGCGTCGCTTTCGAGATCGCCGTAGACCACCCGTTCGACGCGCCCGCGAGCATGCTCGAGAATCCGATCGGCGAGCGCAGCCGCGGTCCCCCGCGGGGCGAGCGAGGCCTTGTTGAGAAGGGGCACGACGCGCGCGGCGTCCGGAACGTTCCTGAGTCCCCCCGTCTCCGACGTCAGCAGCTCCACGATCGTCTCGGCCGTGACCCGGTCCCGCGGCCCCGTGCGCGTGAACAGCTCGGGCCGGTGCACCTCGCCCTCCGTGAGGCGGCGTCCCAGCGCGTCCAGTCCGACGAGCGGAACGACCAGCCCGGTCAGCGACGGCACGACCGGCTCGTGGGCGGCCGGCATCTTGATGGGGAGTCCGCGCGCGCCGTCACCCTCGACGAGGATGACGGCGGCCGCGCGGGATTCGGTCAGGGCGTCGAGGATCTCCGGCGCGGGACCGCGGAACTTGCCGTCCGGGCACCGGCCCGCCGTGAGGACGAGCGGAATGCGTTTCGTCGAAGCAGCATCGTTCAGAATGGACAGGGCCGCGGCCACGACCGTGGAGGCGTCTGTCGTGCCGTCGTGGGAGAGCTCGATGTGCGCCCCCGCCCCGGCCACGCGGTCGCCGACGTGCGTGGTCGTCGTGAGGAGGGGCGTCACGCCGAGTTCGCAGAACTCCTCCGCTGCGCGGAGCATGGCCGTCGTCTTGCCGCCGGCCCCGACGAACGTGATCATGCGCGCCGAGCGGGCGTCCAGCGCCTCAAGGAGCGTCAGCGTGCGCAGCATCATCGCCCCCCGGATCTCGCCAGAAGACGACGCGGTCCTTGCCGCTGCGCTTGGCGTCGTACAGGCTGATGCGATCGGCCCGGTCCATGAGCTCGCTTCTGCTGCCGGCGTCGAGCGGATAGAGCGCGCCGCCGACGCTGACGGTGAGGCCCCGGAGCGGCTCCGCGGCGACGCCGGTGACGAACGGGTGACCCGCGATGCTCGATCGCATACGCTCGGCGACGACGAGCGCCGTCTCGCGCGTGATGCGGGGCAGGATGACGGCGAACTCCTCGCCGCCGTACCGGGCGACGATGTCGACCTGGCGGGCGTTCTCGAGGAGGACGTGCGCCACCTGACGCAGGACGCTGTCGCCTGCTGCGTGACCGTATGTGTCGTTGATCCTCTTGAAGTCGTCGAGGTCGATGATCAGAAGCGCCATCGGATGGCCCGTTCGCTTGGACCGCTCGAGCTCTCGCGTGAGTTGTTCGTCGAAGTAGCGTCTGTTGTGGATCTCCGTTGTCTGATCCACGAAGATGAGTTCCTCGATCTCGAGTCTGCGGCGGATGAGCCCCGCTGCGAACTCGGCGACGAAGGAGACGGTCGCCACGTCATCGGCTGAGAAGGCCGAGGCTGCGTGGCTCCACACTTCGAGCGTCCCGTAGACATACGCTTCCGCAACAAGCGGGGCCACGATGAGCGAGCCACGCGACGCCCGGTGATCCTGCCGCGAGGCTCCAGGGAACCGGGTGTCGGCCGCCAGATCGGGGACGTGCAGCGTGGCCGCTTCCCCCTCGACCTGACGGCGCAGCTCCGCCGGGCACACGGTGTCCTCATCGGACGCGGCCACTACGTCATCGATGTCCTGGAGGCTGCTCGCCTGAGATGCGGCGAGGCTCTCGGAGAGGCGCAGTCGGATACGGACACCGGACAGGGACTCCTCGAGGAACTCGCAGAGGTAGTTGAGGGGTCCGGCCAGATCGACCCGTCGCGTTGAGGCGGCGATCGTCGTGAGGATCGAGCTCGGCACCGCGCCGGCGAGACCTCCGGTCCCGCGCTCATCCTCTCCCCTGCGTTCATCACGGGGTGAGGCGGCGCGTGTGTCTTCCCCGGAGTCGAGGAGCGCGTCGGGCGCATCGGCGACCGGCGCCGTCAGGACCAGCGTGTCGAGTGAAACGAGGTTGCGGTAGGTGGACCGCACCCGTCCGTCCCGCACTTCGCGGCCGATGAGGCGCGCGTAGCCGAGCTGACAGAGGCGGTCGAGCAGGTCGGCGGCCGCGCGGAGCCGCTCCGCCTCCGTCCGGCTCGCGGCGAGACGTCTGTAGAGCGCGAGACCGGTCTCGTCAAGATAGCGGACCGGGATCAGCCGATGCATCAGCTCCTCATGGGATAGCCTGGCCCGCCGCATCATGGACGTCCTCGTCACAGGGTGTCGAGTGCCGAACATCAGAATCATAGTTGATAGTCAAGGAGCAGTCAACGCCGGCGTCCACCGGCATTTTGCGCTTGCATGTCTCAGAGACTCCGGCTACCCTGTCCGACCATGAGACGACTCACGCCGCTCATTTTCCTCCTCATCGTCGTCATGTCGGGCTGCAGCACGACGCCGAACGCCGGACTCGACCCGACACGCGGCGACGACGCTCATCGCCTCCCGTTCGGAGCTGAGGCTCTCGAGTCCGCTGAGGAGCTCTACCGGCAGGCCCTCGCCTTCTATGTCGAGGACGAGTGGGATGAGGCCGGGGGGCTGCTCGAGGAGGCACTCGATGTTCTCGAACGGGGCACCCGGGCGGAGACCGAGGGGATCGAATCGCAGCGGGCGTCGCTCAAGGCCCGCGCTCACCACTTCCTGGACATCCTGAGCGGCCGCGGGTACGCGATCGGCGAGCATCAGGAGCCGCCGCCCCCGGCGCCCTCC
>CAZAQL010000046.1:14300-20453 GCA_964487295.1 uncultured bacterium
CCGCGACCGGCCTGGCGGCCCCCGACCCCGGTTCCCCGGCGCCCTCCTCGGACGCACACCGCGACACGATGATCGTCCGGCGCGCCGCCGTCAGCGGGGACGAGGAGAAGGTCTCGAGAGAGGTCCCCGTCGAGGTGAACGACCGCGTCCAGAAGTGGCTCGACTACTTCCAGGGGCGAGGACGGCCGGTGATGGCGCGCTGGCTCTCCCGCGCGCCGAAGTACCGCCCGATGATCGAACGCATCCTGGCCGACAAAGACCTGCCGCTCGAGCTGTTCTACCTTGCGATGATCGAGAGCGGCCTGAGCCCGACGGCCTACTCCAGAGCTCACGCGGTCGGCCTCTGGCAGTTCATATCGAGTCGCGCGCGCATGCACGATCTCCGAGTCGACTGGTGGGTCGACGAGCGCCGCGATCCGGAGAAGGCGACGCACGCCGCCGCTGACTACCTCACCCAGCTCTATGAGATGTTCGGCTCCTGGGAGCTGGCGTTGGCCGGCTACAACTCCGGCGAGGGACGCGTATCACGCGCGCAGAGGAAGGCGCCGTCCTGCCCGGACTACTGGTGTCTCGATCTCCCGCGGGAAACAGAAAACTTCGTGCCGAAGTTCATGGCGGCCGTGCTCATTGGCAGGGACCCGGCGGCCTACGGATTCGAGGAGTGCACGGGAGACGAACTCACGTACGAGAGCATCGAGGTGACCGAGGCGACCGACCTCGGGGTCATCGCCGGGGCGGCGGGGATCAGCGTGGACGAGCTGCGCGAGATGAACCCCGCGATCCGTCGGTGGTGCACTCCGCCGACCGCAGGCTCCACGACGGTCCGCGTTCCCGTCGGATCCGCCACGGCCTGCGTGGCGGCGATCGAGAGCATACCGCCGGACGAGCGCGTGACGTGGACGCGGCACAAGGTGATGCGTGGCGAGAACCTCTCCGGGATCGCGCGTGCCTACGGGACGAGCGTCAGCGCGATCATGGGTGTCAACGACATCCGCAACGTGCATCGCATCTACCCCGGCGACCACGTCGTTATCCCCATAGGCCCGGACGGCTCGATCGGTGACGGCTACGGGTCGTCGGTCGACAACTACACACATTACCGAGTCCGGCGCGGGGACACTGTCTCCTCCATAGCCCGGCGGCACGGGAGGAGCACGCGATCCGTGCTGCGTGCGAACGGTCTCGGATGGCACTCCCGCATCTACCCGGGCGACACCATCAAGATCCCGATGTAGCGAACGACGAGCAGCTGTGCAGAGGGCCGGGGGCGCGCGCTTTGCGCGGCGGCCCGGTTGCCGCACACGAAGAGCCCCTGCACACGAAGAGCCCCCCGGACCGATGGTCCGGGGGGCTCGTGCTTGAGGGCGATCCTGTGGTCGCGGGTCGTCGTGCAGCGCGTGCGACAACCACGGGCTTCGCCGCCTTGGGACTAGTGGTGGTAGACTTCTCCCACCCTCAAAGTCGCGGTGCGAGCGCCCCTCTCGGCGGACGGGATATCCGAGACGATCGCCTCGATCATCACGTCCTCCGTCTCGAAGAGCTCCCAGGGCGGATACCACGGAAGCACGAAGCTTGTGAAGTCGACCTCGCCGGAGGTGGTGTCCAGCCCGATCGGCGGGTTGTAGCGGTTCTCCCACTCGAGTCCGACGAAGAAGTACTTGTTCGGGAACTGGTCGTTGTTGCTGATGTCGACCGCGTTCGGCAGCATCAGCTCGAGCCAGTCCATCTCCGGATACTGCGAGCCGGAGTTCATGCCGTCATTCGCCTGGCCGGCCGGACGCGGCGGCGTGTCGGACGAGGGACGCCAGATCCATGCCGTGAACGGCTTCGTCGTCGGGGTCTGCGGATTCTGCGGATCGGTCTCCCCGTCGTTGCCGATGAAGTAGCGGATGCCGATGACGTAGTTGGCCCACACCGGCGCCTGGTAGCCGACCGCCAGCATCATGCCAGCCTGGCGTGCGATGTAGTCGTCGAACGAGATCGGCTCGTCGAGGTTCGTGACGCTGAGGATGGTGTCCTTGCCGACCGCGTTCCAGTAGAGCTCCACCGGCACGCCGCTCGTGTTCCCCGCCGCGTCGTACGCCTCGACGAAGTAGCGGATCTGGCTGTCCGGATTCGCGGATGTGAGAGGCGGCGACTCCATCGGGACCCAGAAGCGCAGCGAATCCGGCATCCCCGGGTCCGCCGGGTATGCGTAGACCGAGTCGGGCTCGAACGTGTTGATACCGAACCGAACCTGCGCGCCCGCGGCCAGCGTATCTGTTCGACCGACAAGCCTCACACGCGGGACGCCTGTCTCCCATCGCTCCTCGTCCTCGTTGTAGATGACGTCCTCCGGCGGGTTGATCCGCTCGAAGACCACCGGTGGCGGCGTCATGTCGAGATCGATGTTCAGCAGGATCGGATTCTCTGCGACGTTGCCGTAGAGGTCCGTCGCCACGACGCGCAGCGTCTTGGGACCCTCAACACCAAGATCGACGTCCGCGACCGTGAAGCGGCCCTGCTGACCGTCGTACGGGACGGCCGGTGACGCCACGGCGCTCCCGGCGAGAACGTCATCCACGTACACCTTGATCTCGGCGCCCACCTCCGCCCGTCCGCGGATGCTGATCACCGGCGTGTTCAGCGCGTCGCCGTCCGCCGGGTTCGTGACCATCGTGCCGGTCGGCGGGACCTCATCGGCCGCCATCGGCTCCACGCTGTCGCAACCGGTGCCGAGGACGAGAGCCAGCAGCACGAGAGCCGACAGAAGCGAGAGCCAGACTCGTCTGTCCGTTCTCACCATGTGTCACATCTCCTTTCCGAGGGGGCTTCCTCGATTGACCGCGCCACGCCGCCGGTAGGGCGCTTTCCGCGCCGGTCGCCGACAGGAGCCGGGGTGCGACCTTCCTAGAAGAGGTAGGACGCGGAGACCCGGTGGCTCGAGTCGAGATACTCGTGTCTTCCGTATGCGTAATCCACAACGAACCCACCGATGCCGATCCCGGCTCCGGCCGTGAGTTCACCCATCGCAAGGCCCGCCCTGACGGCTACCAGGCCGCGGTAGAGGAACTCGAGTCCGTAGTGCGTATCGACCGTCACATCGCCGACGTGATACTCGTCGGCCATCCAGCGCTTCTCGAATCGAACATCGGCGTCAGCGGCGGCCACGAGACGGCCATCCAGCGAGGCGATGTCCCGGGACCACGCGACGCCTAGCTTCGCCGTGGGCCAGATGCGTTCCTTCTCCTTGGTGTCCCACGCGAGATAGGTCGTGGTGGCGTCCTGGATGTTCGCGCCGAGCGTCACGCCCCAGATGTCGTACTGGGCCCCGAGATCGAACCCGAGTCCGTAGCACGAGTAGTCCGCGATGCTCTTACGGATGAGCTTGAGGCTCGCTCCGAGCCGCAGCGACTCCGAGGTCCGTCTGCCGTAGGTCAGGAAGAGCGCGGATTCGGAATCGCTCTCCCACGAGATCCGCGCGGCGTCGTAGTAGATCCTGTCCTCGTCCTCGAGGAAGTCCGTGAACGGGATGTCGTCCACAGCCAGGCGCACGTAGGTGACGCCGATGCCGCTCCTCTCGTCGAGCGACTGGACGTAGGCGGCAGTATCGTAGTTCACGACGTCGCCGAATGTCTCCGAGTGCATCAGCTGGAGGCCGCGGCCATCCACCACGGAGACGCCGGCAGGGTTCCAGTACCCGGCCGTGACGTCGTCCGCGACGGCCACGAATGCGCTGCCCATTCCGAGGGCGCGTGCCCCGACCCCGTGCGTCAGGAACTCGCCGGCGTACTTGTCGGCGGCCGGCGCGCTCGCCGGGATCGACAGGCAGAGAGCTCCGAGAACCAGAACAGCCAACGCGCGAAGCGGGCTCCTCCATGCGGACGGAGCTATCGTTCTCTCGTCAGAAAGCATCCGTTTTCCATGCGGATACACGTATCCGAATGGCTCACCCGTGTGTCGACCGGGGAGCGCGTCCGAGTCGATTCGATTCACTTGTACCACGCACCCCTCCTGCTTGTAAAGCGAAATCCCGCGGACCGTTGCGGGCGTCAAGGACCGTCTCGGGGTTCAGGTCTCCTCGACCGCGCGCGATACGAGCTCGGCGCGTAGCTGGTCGTTTCGGTCTGCAGCCCGCTTCTTGTTCCTCTCTACTCTGTTCAGACGCTCGGCGAGCCTCATAGCTTCATAAAGGTCCGCCTCATCCTCCGCGAAGGCGGCGAGCAGCCTCCGCTGCCACGAGAGCCAGGCCTCGAGCGCGAGGCCGCAGTTCAGCATGTAGTGGACCGTTGCCGTAGAGATCCGGGAGAGTTGCTCCCGGTCCTGGGTGTGCTGTACCTCAGCCTGGGGGGCCCTGCGAAGGATGGGATCCACCACACCTCCCCACCACCACGCTGAGCGTCAGTCGGCTACGCGAACCGCCGGGTCTCGCTCATGCGTCCGTGCTAGGTTCCCTAACATCACGTTGCGCCCTTTTGGTCAAGTAGTTCAAGGCTACCTTCCTGCTGGTGCGTCGGCAAGAGGTGATGTTGCACCCGGGTTCCGGACGGTGTAGTCTGCTCGTGGAGAAGCCGCGTCTGGATTGTCTCTGAGGAGCGCTTGCGCTACCTCGAACACAGACTCCCGGACCGGCTTCTCTGCGTCATGGATCCTCTCGTGGGCTGTCACCTGGTACGTTGCCTCGTCCCTAAGAACAGCATAGAGCCGGCGCAGGAGCTTGGTCGCTACCGCGCAGATCGCCGCCTTGTGGTGCTTCCCCCGCCGTCGGAGACGCAGATAGAACGCCTGCAGTCCCGGGTCGTAGTGGCGGACCAGTTCTGCGCTCACATAGAGCCAGCAGCGCAGCATGGGATCACCCTGCTTCGTCAGCCGCTGGTTGGCTTTCTCCCGACCTGAGGATGCCTTCTTCCGAGGGACCAGACCGCTCGCTGCCACCAGATGGTCGGCACTGCGCCAACGGCTCACATCACCTATGGCCGACGTAAGGGCCGGACCAAAGAAGCCACCAAGACCAGGCACGCTCTCAAGACGGTGGGCAGGGTCTACCTCCGAGTAGAGATCCTCGATGCGTGACGCGAGTTCATCACGACGCTTCTCGATGGACTCGAGGCCGTCCAGTTCACACTGGACCTCGAGCATCAGATCATCGTAACGGTACCGGAGTTCGGGAGCGTTCTCGATCACGGACCACAGCTTCTCCAGAGCCTGCTCCGAGAACTTACCCCAGGCGCGACGGCGCAGCACCTCACCCAGACGCTTCCTGCCCAGACGGCGTGCTCTGGCAGGATCGAGATACCGCCGATAGAACAGCCGTGCGCTCCTGCAGTGCCGGTTCTTCCACACCTTCCCGATCCCCGGAAGGACCATCTCCAGAAGAGTCGCGAGACGACGCTTGTGGTTCCTGGCTTCCTGGCTGAGCTTCCAGCTCAGACGGCACAGCCGCCGCAGGCTCTCCTGCTCAGGAGTGCCCACCCAGACAGAGGTCAGTGCGTGATCGCTGACTCCTACACGCGCTGTCGACACGGCATCGATTGCGTCCGTCTTCGTGTGGCGCCGGTAGAACCGCCTCAGATCGTGGCACTTCGTGGGACTCAGGAGATGCACCTGTTCTCCCGCGGCCTCGAGCGGATGCACCACTTCCTGCCAGAAGTTCTGGGCGGCCTCCACAAGGTAGATCACCTCGGACCCGGATGGTACCGTCTCTCGCACCTCGGATCTGAGCTGCTCCCAACCGCGGAGACCGCGCGCCATCGTGAACCGGTGCACCTGTTCTCCACGCTCGTCGCAGACCGCCACCTCGTGTCCCTGACCGCCGAGGTCGAACCCGACGTACCGAACCGTCTCAGATCTCATCACACTCCCCCTTCAAGCACGAACACAACTGCCTGACCCGAGGCGTAACGCCCGACGTCTTCCCAACAGGTGCCCCACGCTAGTCTCTCATCCGAGGTCCGCAACCGCCGGCCTCCATTCCCTCAATCGGGGTCTTGCTGGGCAGGCCGAGCCATCCAACCTAGGTCTCGGGGTCGCTGAGCGCCCCAACCGAATTACCGAGGCCTCGAGCCTGCCCACTCCTACACCTTGCTACACCCACCATGCAAGCAACGAGGCGGACGAGGCCGGACCTAAGGTCCGACCACATCCGCCTCAACATGTGCGATCTTGATGATACTA
>CAZAQL010000047.1:0-20430 GCA_964487295.1 uncultured bacterium
ACTGCCCGCTCGAGAACCCGGCCCTGGCCGGTCTCGAGGGCGAGCGGACAGGGGCGGAAGGGGTGGCATCGGCGTTCAAGCTCCAGCAGAACGTCCCGAACCCGTTCAACCCCGTCACCGAGATCGCCTTCCGGGTACCTGACGGCGGGGCGAACGTGTCGCTGCGAATCTACGACGTCTCGGGCAGGCTGGTCAGGACGCTGGTCGACGGCTACGAGCCGTCCGGCGGCAGAAGCGTCAGCTGGGACGGCACGAACGACGCCGGCGAGAAGGTGGCCAGCGGCATGTACACGTATCGGCTGACGGCGCCCTCCTTCTCGGAGTCGCGGAAGATGCTGCTCCTGAAGTAAAGGGCATCGAGCAGGCCTTTGGGCGCTCGCGCCCGTCGGACATCGATCAGAGAGGGGGGCCGCACCGCGGCCCCCCTCTCTCGTGGCGTTCCTGTCAGGCGGAGCAGCGCCAGGCTGCCGGCCTGGCCCGCGATGCGAGCTACCTCAGAAGGACCATCTTCCGCTCGGATGCGGTCTCTCCGAACGTCAGCCGGTAGTAGTAGACGCCGGAGCCAACCGGGTGACCGCTCCCGTCGCGACCGTCCCAACGCACCGTGTTGGCCCCGGACACGCCGGTCCCGCGCATTCGGGCGACGCTGCGTCCGGCCAGATCGTAGACCGCAATGTCGTACACCCCCGCCGCGGGGAGCTCGAAACGGATCTCGGTCGTCGCGGTGAACGGGTTCGGGGCGTTCGGGAAGAGATGTGCCTTCCGTCCCGTCTCGCCACCGTCGTTCTCATCGACCGACGTGTTCCCGTCGTCCCAGTAGATGTCGTCCAGGGCGAACTCGCAGGCGGTTCCCTGTTCCTCGAGTATGACGAACGCGTAGCTCAGCATCCTGAGGTCGATGGCCGTTCCCCTGATGTCGTCGACCGGGATCTCGGCCTGACCCCAGTCCCCGTCACGCACCAGGCCATAGGTCGTCTGATGGGCGGGGAAGGAGACGTAGCTCTGATTCCCCCATGAATCGATGATCCCGATCTTGAACGTGACGTTCGCGGGGATCTTGATGCGGAACTTCAGATGACCGTCACCGAAATCGAACAGATTGAGCGGCTGCATGGCCATGATGCCGGCCCCGAACCAGCCCAGCCCGGCCGTCTGCCAGGACAGGACGTTGTCGCCCTCGTACGGCGGGATCGATCCGTCGACCAGCGTTCCCTCCCACACGTAGATCTCGGAGGTGACCCCCGGCACGAGTTCACCGGTGACAGGCGTCTCGTCCGTGTAGACGCCGTACGTGCCGCTCTCGAAGGCGGGCGGCCCCAGGTGGACCTCTCCCTGCCCGTTCCACTCGTACACCCGGATGTAGTCGACGTACATCTCAGCGGGGAACGGCATGGAGACCGGCTGACCGCTTCCCGGGTCGCCCAGGTTGTAGGCGTCGGTGAAGGCCCCGCCGATGGCCAGATTCGCGATAAGGTAGAAGGGCTTCCTGAACTCGTCGGAGACCTCATCGATCGTGAACGGCTCCTCGTAGAGGTCGTGCTCGACACCGTCATCGACGACGGTCATGCGGAGGCTGTTCTCATCCCAGTACAGACGGTAGATTAGGAAGCGCTCGACCAGCGAGGGTGCGTAGCTGAAGTACGGCCGGCAGTAGAGATCGTCGGGGTCCCATGAGATGCTCGCCGCTCCCGAAGGGTTGCCGGGCGAGACCGCGTCGTCTGAGTAGAAGATCGCGTTTCCGCCGACGGACTGGTTGACGGTGGAGTTGTCCAGGCCGTTGCCTCCGTTGTGTTCGTCGTGGAGATCCCTGAACGCCTGCTTCGCCCCCATCTCCATCATGTCGATCTCGCCGCAGCGGGGCCACGCGTAGTTGGCCCTGCCCAGAAGCCAGACGGCCGGCCACCCGCCGAGGTCCAGATCGGGAACGCGCACCCGCGTCTCGATCATGCCGTAGTGGATGCTGACCTCCGACTTCGACATCAACCTGCCCGACGTGTAGTTGAGGGGGTTCCCCCACTGGTCGACGATGCCCGGCCCGCTCTCCTGCCGCGCCGTGATGCGAAGCGCCGTGTTCCCCGCTTCGCCGGGAACCTCCGCGACGTCGACGTTGTCCTCGGAGTAGTACTGCAGCTCCCCGTTCCCCCAACCCCAGGAACCGTTCCCGGTCAGGACGATCCAGTTGTCGAGGTTCTCGAAGTCGTCCTCCCAGATCAGGGAGCCGACCTGCGCCTGCGCCGAGAGAACACCAACCATGAGCAGAGCGAGCACGAGCAGATTCGATTTCACCTGACGCTCCCTGTGAGTTGGGCCCGAAGGCCCCCTGGGACACCGTGTCGTCAGCCGTCATGAGGAACAGGTCCATTGTACTCTTTGTACGGCCACCGTACAATTGCTCCTTTGCGACGCTGCACGCTCGCCGACAGGAGCGGAAAGCCCCGAAGAAGTAGGGGTCTTGCTCGATGAAGAAACCTCAGAAAGACATTGTACGGTGTCCGAACATAGTGTATGCTACTTCGTGTCGCTGAGCCACCTCCCCCCACCTTGCGAGCGGTCAAGGCGCTGCCGGGGCACAGAAGGCGGACTCGCGAACGGGAAGTGGTCACGTTCACCGCAGCAGAAGAGGAAAGGGGATCGGTCATGCAGCTCAGCAACAGAGCAGTTGTCGTTTTCCTGGTTCTGGCAGTGGCCGTCAGTGCGTCGGCCGCCAACATCGTCGAGAACCCCGGGTTCGAGACGGGCGACCTGACCGGCTGGCAGGTCTTCGGTGCGAGCCCCAGCTCCAGCATCACGGCGCAGTTCGGCGACAACGGCCCCACTGCTCCGGGCGACTACAACGCCTTCATGGACAACCAGGCTGAGGCCATTGGCCTGACGCTCAAGCAGTCGACGCTTCCGGGCACCGCCGTCGCCGGCGAGGTCTACTACTCCTTCGACTGTAAGCTCGACCAGGCCGATCTTGGTGGCGTCATGTTCATCGAGATGTTCGCCGAGCAGTCCGGCGTCGGCATCGTCGGCGGCAGCGGACTGATCGGGCCGATCTGGCCGTGGGGTGCCTGGCAGACGTTCGACGGCACGTGGAACGCTCCTGCCGGCACGGACTTCCTCACGATCGAGTTCCGTGCCACGACCGGCGCCACGGTGGGCAGCAACTGCATCGTGCACGTCGACAACGTCGTCCTCGACCAGGGCATCTCCCCCGTCGAGTCGGCGTCGTGGAGCAGCATCAAGGCCCTGTACCGCTAGCGTCACTTCGAGCGGAGTCACAGGACCCAAGGCAGCATGCGAAGACCCGCCTCCGGGCGGGTCTTGGCATGTCTGGCTCCGGCTCGCGTCCCGTCGTCCGCGGTCCCTCAGACCTTCCTGCTCCAGGCGCTTCCCCACCTCCTTCGCGGGTTCCTGCCTGTCCCGAACACTTGACAACAGGAGCGATGTTGTGCCATTCTGGATTCGAGCACCACACGAAGCGCGCCGCAACCGCGCTTCTCATCGACCAGGCCGGAGGGGGACCACCATGCGCTCCCGACTCACGCCGACACTCCTTCCACTCATCGTGCTTCTGACGCTCACGGCTCCGCACACCGCCGACGCCCAGTGCATCCTCGCCAATCCCAGCTTCGAGATGGGTTCGGGCGGATGGGACCAGTTCGGCAGCGTCGGCACCGTGAGCCACGCCGTCCACGGCTCCGCCGCCGCCCGCGTGGCTGGCCCGGACTACGGAGGGTGGGACGTCTCCGGATACTGGCAGCAGATGGACTGCGACCCGGGCGAGCAGTGGGAGGTCACGGGGTACGTGCAGAACTCGACCGCGAACCCCCTCGGTCCCCAGTCGAGCGCTATCGTGAACATCGAGTGGTGGGATGCCGGCGGCATGATGAGCTACGAGTCGCACGCGGTCGCCACTTCCGCCACACCGGCAGGCGAGTACGAGTTCTTCTCGTTCGAGAGCGGACCGGCGCCGACGGGGACGGTCTCCTGCAGGCTTCTGCTCGGCGTTCTCCAGGCGCCGACCGATGACCCTCCGGACGTCTACTACGACATGATCACCTTCTACAGCACCTCCTACCCCACCATGGACGACGTGCAGTGGAACGATTTCCCGGGTGGGAGGACGGTCGACTTCTCCGGCTACACCTGGCGCGTGAAGGGACCCGGCTACTACGGCCCGGGCCCGAGCACGTTCACCGACGCCACCGACGCCGTCTGGGTGGATGCCGAGGACCAGCTGCACATGACCATCAAGTACGCCGGAGGCACGTGGCGAAGTACCGAGGTCGCCACCGAAGAGCCGCTCGGCTACGGAGACTACATCTTCACCACCAGGGGACGCCTCGACCTCCTGGACCAGCACGCCGTGCTCGGTCTCTTCATCTGGCAGTATGGTCCGTGCTGGGACGAGAGCTACCTTTGGTGGAACCCGTACTGCGAGTTCGATATCGAGTTCAGCCGCTGGAACAACCCGGGCAGGGAGATCGGCCAGTTCGTGGCACAGCCCTACGACTACCCCGGCAACCTGTCGTCGTTCGACGCCACGTTCTCCGAGGATGAGATCACGAGCCACGCGTTCCGCTGGCTTGCAGACCGCGTCGAGTGCCGGAGCTGGCGAGGTGGCCCGGACGACGAGGCGACCTCGCCGACGATCCACACATGGACCTACACCGGTCCGCACATCCCGCGGCCCGAGCAGCCGCGCGTCCACATCAACCTCTGGCAGTTCGACGGCCCCCCCGCTACGGCCCAGGAGGTCGTCCTCACGGACTTCACGTTCGTCCCGGAGGGATGGACCAGCGTCCCTGACCATCCCGTCGACTCGCCACAGCACGGCGACGTTGCCCGCCTGCTCCCGGCGCGTCCCAACCCCTTCAACCCGACCACGACCATCGGCTACTCGCTCGCGGCGGACGCCACGGTCCAGCTCGACATCTACGATATCGCGGGTCGGAAGGTGCGGACGCTGGTGGGCGGGATGACCCCGGCAGGCAAGCACGAGGTCACCTGGAGCGGTCGGAACGACGACGGCGAGGCCGTGGCATCAGGCGTCTATCTGTACAGGCTCCGGACGGACGAGAGTGTCGAGACGCGGAGGATGGTCCTGCTCAAGTGATATGGAACGGTCGAGCCCGACCCGTTCCATGTGGTCTGACCGGGGCGTTCAGAGAGGCTGCAGAGCGTCCCCCTCCGGCTTCCCTCAGAAGGTGCAGCGCGTTCCCACCGGCCTCCCTCAGAAGGTGCAGCGCGTTCCCACCGGCCTCCCTCTCAAAGGGTGCAGAGCGCCCGCTCGGGTACTCCGACGTGGATGCGGACGACACGGCCGGAACGATCGAAGACCGCCTGGCTCGTCTCCTCGTCGAGACGGTCGCCACGGCACGTGCGTGTCCTCCCGTCACTGAAGATCACTCGAGTCCATGCGACTTCGCCGTTGGTCAGCTCATAGACGACCGGCACCTGGCAGTACGTATACGCCAGCGAGCCCGGTTCGAGCTCCAGCTCGTGTTCCTGTCCGTGGACATCGTGGAAGCGAAACGCCGCCGGCCGGCTGAGGAACTCGGAAGGCCTCAGCAGGACGGGGCGGAAGCGCACCACGCCGCCCTCCACCCTCACTCCGAGCTCGCCGAAGCGAGTGAGGATCTCCTCCTTGACCTGTCCCGTCATCCCCGGCTGCTTCGCGCCGCCGTGGCGCGGCGTATGCGAGTACGGATCCGTGGGGAACGCGCCATACTCCGCCGGCGTCTTCTCGAACCCGAGTCCCGAACGGATGCGGTAGTAGAGAGCGGCCAGGGCCTCCCCGATTCCGGCGGAGCCGCCATCGTTCGCCGCACGGAGCGCGATCTCCTGCACCGCCAGCAGCAGCTTCGCCACCATGTGCCAGTAGATGCACCCGAGTCCTTCGTAGCTGTACATGGCTCCCGACCGCCCCGTGTACGAGCGATGGTGGAAGACGCTCTCGTAGAGCCTATGCACGGACGCCCTCTCGCGAGCCACTCGCGGCGCCCACTCCGGGCGCGCCGCGAGTCGATCGAGCGCCGCATCGAGGTCGCGCGCGTTCCTCAGATCGGCGCGGAACCGGCAGACCCCGAAGGCGTCGACGGCGATGAGTGAGGTGTCCCCGGCGTCGAGCATGTCTCTGAGCAGGGGGATCGCCGCGACCCGCTCGATGGGAACCGTGTTCTTCTCGAGGAACCCCGGCAGCGTCCTCTCCGGGTACAGCAGGAAGCTGCGCTGGTCCTCGCGATAGAGCGGGCTCTCGAACAGCCTCTCGAGCAGACCGACGGCCTCCTCGCCATCGAGAAGGCCCGAACTCAGTGCGGCCACCTGTCCCTCCAGCATCTCCTGGAGCGGCCGAAGCGCGGCCTCGCCCGGATTCGTTCGGATGTCGAGGAGCAGGTACGAGTGATAGAGCGCATCGTCGCGGCGGTTCGCCCGGATCCCATGCTCGAGGAAACGGCGCGCGACGCCGCAGAACCCGAGGACCGACGAGAGCGAGAGATCACGCTTCCTCGAGAAGCCCGACGCATAGACGGTGTCCCTGTACCTCGAGAACGCGCCACCGAGGTCGTCCAGCAACCGCCTCCGCGCGTGGTCGGAGAGTCCGTCCGCAGCGAGGGCCGGAAGCGTCGCCTCGAGGATCTCGCGAATACGATCGAACCACACGACGACCTCGTCGGCCACGGGAGCCGACGCGGTGTCTGCGCTGCCGAGCAGGCCCTCCAGAAAGGCGACGTAACGTCGCAGATAGTAGAGGGTCACAACGGAGACGCCGTCCCCGACGAGGGCGTTGTTCGCGTCGTTCCACTCGGGACGCTGCGTGTTCATCCAGATCCCGCCGTCGGGAACCAGGTTCGAGAGCTTCGAGAGAAGCGGGACGAGCAGCTTCTCCAGCAGGCTGGCGTGGTAGACCGAGCCGTCGGCTGTCGTGACCAGGCGCCCGTCCGCTCCCACGGCCTTCACACGTGCCCCGATGCGAGCTTCGAGCTCCCCGTCGTAGACGATGGTCGCCCGCGGATCCTCGATGATCTGTTCATACGGCCTGATGCGATACGGGACCTCGGCGTAGCTGAAGATCTCCCGGGCGAGCATCTCCTGAAGCGCCCCCGGAGCATGCGCGTCCATCGATTCGAGCAACTTGAGGAAGTAGATGACCTGATGGTCACCCCAGTAGCCGATGTGGCTCCATGGATCGTCCGGGTCCGGAACCTCCCAGTCCACTCCGTCCCGGGCCAGCCGGTACGGGTTGAACCCATCCACGGTCGATGCGTTCGCGAACTTCGCGGTGATGCCCGGAAGAAGCCGGGGGAACGATGCGCAGAGCGCCTCCCAGTTCTGGAAGATATCGCGCCAGTTCCCCTCGTAGCGGAGCGCCCGCGTGCCGTCGCCGTTCCTGACGCGCACGGAGAACCGGTTCCACGGCCGGCTCGGATCGCCATGTCGCCTGCCGAAGTAGACGGGCAGGTACTCGTGACAGAGCCGTTCCAGATCGACATCGCCGGTGTCGCGGGCGAGGGCGACCAGCTCCTGCAGGTCCACCTCATTCGGCAGTGAGCCAAGGAGTTCGCTCTGCCGCTCGGCCACGTCCCGGTTGCGCGTCCGGATGAAGTCGATCAGGTCGGATGCGGGAAGATCGTAGTTCCAGGCGGGAACCCCGCCGCGCATGTTGTTGAACAGCACGTTCGCGAAGTGGTGCGCCGCGACAACCCTGTCGGCCGTCAGCTGGATGCCGTCTCCGCTGCTGACGTTCTGGACCAGACTGCGCTCGGCCTCCTCCAGGGCCCGGTCCACGGCCTCAGGCACGTGGCCGCCCGTGAGAATGCGCATCCGTACGGCGGCGAGCTGGATGTGATCCAGTCCGGCGTCGGCGACGATGTGCCAGCGAGCCGTGCCGCCGGTCTCAAGTGAGAACGACGCTGAGACGAGGTAGTTCGCGCGCTGCCCGTTGACGACGCGGGTCTCCTCAGGCACATCCCCCCGTCTGAACGCATCGACGGCCCCATCGTCGAGGTGCACGCCGCGCTCGTCGAGCCCCGAGCACCAGACGGCGTTCGCGCGGAGCACCTCGATGGCCTCCGGACGGTCGACGATCCCGGACGTCAGCGAGTAGATACCCACTCCGGTCTCTGCGTCGATCTCAGACTTGCGGTACGCATCCACCAGATTGCTCGCGTCCCGGCAGAGCGACTGGTGCACCTCGGCCGCAAGGACGTTCCGCAACCCGTCGAGCACCTCGACCGCCACCGGCTCTTCGCCGACGTTCTCGATCCTCGCGGTCCTGACCCATCCGAACTCGCCGCTTCCCGCCCATCGGTACCGGAAGGCGATTCCCAGATCACGATTGATGCTCTCGAAGATGAGCCTGGTGCCCGTGACGCTCTTGTAGAGGTTTCGCTCGTCGCTCGAAACGCCGTTCCCGGGCGACGCGAACGGCTCCCAGAGCGCGGCCGCGCCGCCGTCCCCGATGACGCGGATCAGCGTGAAGGGACCGGTGTGATGGTGAGAATCGTGGAGGCGGTCGACGGTCTCGTACGGAAAGAGACTCCGGTCGGCGTCGACCCTCCCCGCCGTGAGCCCCCCTCCGGACGTCACGAACATCCAGAGGTCGCTGTCACTGGCCAGGGTCATCATAAAGGGAGGCATCGCATCGTAGTCGGTGATGCGGTAATACTCCTCGCCATCGAGCAACACGAGCCCGCCGCCGGGCGCGCCGGTCGTGCGGGCGCCAGCGGTCTCCCGTTGCGACGTCGCCGTCGATTCGGAGCTGGATGTCCCTGAAGGATGCGCATCGATGCGCGATGAGGTGGTCTTCATCCGGCTTCTCCTTGCTCGACCGTCGGGGCACAGAGGCGGCCTGCGGACTCCCGGACTCCCGGACTCCACCGTCTTGCCCGCGTCGCCACCTGTGGTATGATGCAGGGCTCGAAATGCCCTTGACACTCACATCCTGTATTGTACACTATGTTCGGAGCCCGAACAAAGTCTTTTTCGCCTGTGGGAGAATCGCGTGGCTGATCCCTCGAAACGCGGCGACAGGCCCATCCTGGAGGTCGAAGGCCTCTCGAAGACCTTCGTCTCCCGCGGCCTGCTCGTGGCGTCGCGCCCCGTGAAGGCCGTGGCCGACGTCTCCTTCACCGTCAACCGCGGTGAGGCCATCGCCCTCGTCGGCGAGTCCGGCAGCGGCAAGAGCACGATCGCCCGACTCCTCCTCCGCCTCGACCAGCCGGACGAGGGGCGGATCGTCCTCGACGGGATCGACGTGCTGCAGAGCGAGCCGCGCCACGCGAGCCTCGCCTACCGGCGGCGCGTCCAGATGGTGTTCCAGGACCCGTTCGGATCGCTCAACAGAACGCACGACATCGCCCACCATCTCGAACGACCGCTCCTGCGTCATCGCCGCGCCACGAAGCACGACGCCCGTGAGAAGGCGATCGCTCTTCTGCACGACGTCGGTCTGGAGCCTGCGGAGGAGTTCATCGACCGGCGCCCGTACGAGCTCTCGGGCGGTCAGCGGCAGCGCGTCGCCATCGCTCGGTCGCTCGCGGTCGACCCCGATCTCCTGATCGCCGACGAGCCGACATCAATGCTCGACGTCTCCATCAGAATGGACATCCTGACGCTCCTGACGAAGCTCAAGTCCGAGCGTCAGCTCGCCTTGATCATGATCACGCACGACCTCGCATCAGCCCGGTATCTCGCAGACCGCGTGCTCGTGCTCTTCCGCGGGAGGATCGTCGAGGACGGCCCGGCGGACGACGTCGTCACGTCGCCGGCGCATCCGTACACGAGAGCCCTGCTCGACTCCATCGCCGACACGGGCGAACTGGGTCAGGCCAAGCCGACCATCGACCCAGAGACGCTCCCCGCCGGGGGATGCCCGTTCGCCCACCGGTGCGGCGACCGCATGGACGTCTGCGCGACGACGGAGCCGGTCGGTCGTACGTACGACGGCCGGATCGTCCGGTGCCACCTCTACCCCGAGCACGAGGACTGATCTGATGGCCATGCATCGCTTCCCTGATGGCTTCCTCTGGGGCGTCGCCACGTCGGCGCAGCAGATCGAGGGCGCGTTCGACGAGGGCGGCCGGGGCGAGTCGCTGTGGGACCGCTACGCGAAGACCCCGGGCAACATCGCCGACGGCTCCGACCCGTTCACAGCCTGCGACCACTTCCACCGCTGGCGCGAGGACCTTGAACTGATGAAATGGCTCGGGATCGGCGCCTATCGGCTGTCCATCTCGTGGCCACGGATCCTCCCGACAGGGCACGGTGCGCCGAACGAAGCCGGCCTGGACTTCTACGAGCAGCTCGTCGACGGGCTCCTCGATGCCGGCATCAAGCCGTTCGTCACACTGAACCACTGGGACATCCCCCAGGCCCTTCAGGACGCCGGCGGCTGGCCCGGGCGCGACATGGTCTCTGCGTTCGTCGAGTACGCGGACGCGGTCACCAGGAGGCTCGGCGACCGCGTCTTCTCGTGGGCGACGCACAACGAGCCGTGGTGCGTCGCGGTGCAGGGATACGAGGAGGCGGGACACGCACCGGGCAGACGGAACATCCCCGAGATGCTCCGAACCGCGCATCACCTGCTCCTCTCCCACGGCATGGCCGTGCCGGTCATCCGCGAGAACGCCCCGGCGTCCGAGGTGGGCATCGTGCTGAATCTCTCACCGGGCTGGCCGGCGAGCGTCGCACCCGGCGATCTCGAGGCCGCTCGCATTCACGACGGCCTGTTCAATCGCTGGTATCTCGACCCCGTGTTCCAGGGCGCCTACCCGGAAGACACCGTCGCCGACCGCGTCTGCTTCGGGCACCTCGAGAACGAGAACCTCCCCTTCGTCGAGGACGGCGACATGGAGACCATCAGTGCGCCGATCGACTACCTGGGCGTCAACTACTACGGACGGAGCGTCGTCAGGATGGGCGACAACGAGCGCCCCGAGGGCGTCTGCCCGGTCCCGCCTGAGGAGCTCACCGACATGGGCTGGGAGGTCTTCCCGGAGGGGCTCACTGGTCTGCTGGAGCGACTCACGGAGGACTACGCGCCGCCGGCGATCTACATCACCGAGAGCGGCGCGGCCTTCCCCGATGTCGTCGACGACGACGGTCGCATCCGCGATACGAAGCGGCTCGCGTTCCTTCGCGACCACATGGTGGCGGCGGCCAATGCCATCGAGGCCGGCGTCCCGCTCAAGGGGTACTTCGTCTGGTCCCTCATGGACAACTTCGAGTGGCAGCACGGATACAGGATGCGATTCGGCCTCTACCGGGTCGATTTCAGCAGTCAGGAGCGGACACCGAAGGACAGCGCACACTGGTACCGGGGCGTCGCCACCACGAATGCCGTGGATGACGGACGCCGATAGACTGGGAGGCTCGCGTGAGATCATCATGGAGGTTCGACCACCGCAGCCGCTGCGCCCTCGTCGGCGCTTTCGCGCTGCTCGCCGCGCTCGTGGTGCTGAGCACGCCCGCGCTGGCGGCGCGGGCCATGGACGTCCGCGTCGTGGCGGACGACGCCGGCCGGAAGCTCCAGCTAAACGGCGAGGACTACATGGTTTTTGGCATGAACTGGGGCTACATCCCTATCGGCGAGAACTACAGCTACAACCTCTGGGAGAAGCCGGAGCCGTTCATCAGAGAGGTTCTCGACCGCGAGATGCCGCTTCTGACCGAGATGGGCGTCAACTCCATCAGGCAGTACGCGGGCATCCCTCCCGAGTGGGTCGAGTACATCTACGACAACTACGGCATCACGACCATCATCAACCACACGATGGCGCGCTACGGTTACACGATCGACGGCACGTGGGTCCCCGTGGTCGACTACTCCGACCCGAGGCTTCGGCAGCTCGTCACCGAGGAGATCGTGTACTGGGCCGAGGTCTACCGCGACACGCCGGGCATCCTCCTGTGGCTTCTCGGCAACGAGAATAACTACGGACTCCACTGGAGCTCGTTCGAGATCGAGGCGCTGCCCGAGGACGAACGGATGTACGCGCGCGCGAAGCACCTCTACACGATGTACGAGGAGGTCATGCAGGAGATCAAGCGCGTCGACCCGGGCCGGCTCGTCTCCATCTGCAACGGCGACCTCCAGTACATCGAGCTTATCGCCGAGGAATGCCCGACCATGGACGTACTCGGCACGAACGTCTACCGCGGCATCTCGGTGCGGGACATGTACGATGAGGTCGAGGAGAAGCTCGGCGTCCCGGTGCTCTTCACGGAGTTCGGCTCCGACGCCTACAACGCCCGCGAGATGCGCGAGGATCAGCTCATGCAGGCGCGCTACCTTATCGGGCAGTGGGAGGAGATCTACGAGCAGTCGTACGGCAAGGGACGCGTCGGGAACGCCGTCGGAGGCATCATCTTCCAGTGGAGCGACGGCTGGTGGAAGTTCGGGCAGGAGAGCCGCCTCGACATCCACGATACGAACGCCTCGTGGCCGAACGGCGGGTACAGTGAGGACTTCGTGCCCGGGCAGAACAACATGAACGAAGAGTGGTGGGGTATCACGGCGAAGGGGCCGCCCGACCACAACGGCCTCTTCAACGTCTATCCCCGCGCCGCCTACTACGCGCTCCGCCGGGCCTTCAAGCTCGACCCGTACGGACCGGGCACGGACCTCGAGGCCATCCGCGAGCACTTCGGCGCCATCACGCCGGCCGCGGCAGCGCTCGAGGCGCGAAGTGACCGCGCCGCGCTGCTCTCGGAGGAGCGGGCGCGTGTGCACGTGTCGGGCCTCCGCATGGAGCTCGAGACGATCAGCACGGGCGCCAGGAACACGACGACGCCCGTCAATCCGGAAGCCGCCGTCGGCTACCCGACCTTCAAGGGGTTCGATCACAGCGAGACGATCTACGTCGACTTTGAGGCCAGGCCGACCGAGAGCGTCACCGGTCGCGTGTCGGTCAACATCCTCGGCAGCGTCCCGGACAACCCCATCAACGAGATCTTCTACACGAACCGCGGCCAGGGGGATATGGAGGCGCTCGAGCGCGTGAAGATCTACCAGGCGGAGCTCTCATGGGACGACCAGTGGTTCCTGCTCGACGGGTTCTATCGGACGGGCCACCTGCACTGGGGGCACGAGGGCGACTTCTTCGGTCTCTACCGCGACGCCTACTACGGTGCGAACGTCGACATCTACAACGGCATGGCTCCGGTCGGGTTCGAGTTGACCGGCAAGCGCGTCTTCAACGGGCTTAAGGTCGCGTTCGGACCGCAGCTCTGGTGGGGCGCCAACCCGGCCGTTCTGGCGAAGTACCAGCGGAACATCGGGCGGTTCGCCACGACGGTCGTCTTTCACGAGGACATCGCGGAGCAGACGTCGACGACCGGCACGTCCATCGCCATCCCCGAGCCCAAGACCCGGAAACTCACGGTGCAGGCCGCGACGACCAGGGGCGACTGGGGACTTGAGGTCGGCGGCATCTGGTCAGGCAGCACGAAGGTCGGTGACTCGTTCCAGCTGGTCGAGGAGCGCGAGGGCGGCGGGTATGACGTGCTGCAGGACGAGGTTCTCGACTCGGATGCGTTCGGATTCAAGGGGAAGCTCACGTGGGAGCACGGGCCGTGGCACTGGTACGCGCAGGGCGCCCACATGGGTCTCGTGGCAGACGCCGGACCGACCGAGGTCATCACCTACACCGGCTGGTCCCTCAAGGACTCGGGTCTCGGGAACCAGAACAACTTCCTGACAGGGCTCGCGGTCAACGTCGGCGACTTCCAGTTCGCGCCGAACTTCCTCTGGCAGAAGCCCATCATCGGTCCGATCCCGAGCGACGTTCCCGCGCCGGGCCGGCCGCGCAACATCCTCGCAGATCCGTTCGCGGTGCGGAGCAACCGTGAGATGACCGGGTACGAGCTGCTGGTGACCTACGACCCGCACCCGGCCACGTGGTTCTGGCAGTGGGACAACGACATCCGCGAGCAGGCCGGGTTCGCCGCGGCGCTCGGTGTCGTCTTCAAGCACCAGCCGACGACGCAGGACGTGAGCATCTTCATCGCCGAGGACGGCGTGACACAGTACGCGTTCAGCGGCGCGCCGCCGGCGCAGGATCTGGTGGAGGTCAACTACCGCATCGTCTCGCGCATCAGCGCCGACACGCGTCTCGTCATCGCAGGCCACGCCGGGACGGCGGAGCCGAGCGGCTACGACCCGTCGGGCGAAGACACGACCCTCAATCGCAAGATCGAGCGCGTCTCCATCGGCGCGAGGATGGTCAACAGGTCGCTCTCGTACGGCGCGCTCGTGAGCGTGAACGACTGGGGCCCGTACGATTATCACAGGGACTTCAACCTGACCTACCCGCTCCAGCTGACGGGCGAGATCTCGTACAACCTCGGGTCGGTCGAGTGGTTCTACGGGTTCGCGCAGACGAGCATCGGCGTGAGCGCGACCTGGCGGTCGCTCGACGAGCACTCCCCGCGGTACGACGGTGATAACGGCGAGGAGGGCTCGGAGTGGGAGTTCCGCACGTACGTGCACCTGGCCATCTAGCGACGGGAACCCGAACGGCGGCCACGCGAGCGTGACCCCATGCAGGCAGTGAGATGCTCTGAGAGGGAAGGCTACTTCTCAGCGAGATGACAGCAGGCGATGTGGCCGGGTCCGATGACAGTCGGGCCCGGCTGCTTCTTGGAGCAGACGTCGATGGCGCGCGGGCACCGAGGATGGAACCGGCATCCGGGAGGCGGCTTGCGGAGACTGGCCGGCTGTCCGCCGATGCTCACCGGATCGTCCTTCCCCGGCTTGACCGACGGGAACGCGCGCAGCAGTCCCGCCGTGTACGGGTGCCGCGGCGCGTTCTTGATCTCGCGGGCCGGGCCGACCTCTGCCAGACGCGCCGCGTAGAAGATCGCCACACGGTCCGAGACCTGGAGCATGCGGGCGAGATCGTGTGTGATGAAGATGACGGCGAATCCCAGGGTCCGCTGCAGTTCGCGGATGCGCTCGAGGATCTCCCGCTCGACGATGACGTCGAGCGCCGTGGTCGGCTCGTCGAGGATGACGACCTTCGGACGCATCGCGAGCGCGAGCGCGATGCCGACGCGCTGCCGCATCCCACCCGAAAGCTGATGCGCGTATGAGTCCAGCCGGTCCTTCGGTATGCCCACGAGGTCCATGAGCTCGCCTGCCCGCGCACGCGCCCACTCGCCCGAGCCGATGTCGTGCGCGACCATCGTGTCCACGAACTGCTCGCCGACCGGCATGACGGGGTTCTCCGACGGGCCGCCGCTGTGCGTGAGGACCTCGTCCGGGGTCTCCGCCGGTCCCCCGCTGTGCGCCAGCAGGGTGTCCGAGATCTGCTCTCCGACCGAGATGACCGGATTCAGTGCGTCCATCGCGCTCTGGAAGACCATCGAGATCTTCCGCCAGCGGATCTTCCGGAGCTGCTCGTCGTCCATCGCGCAGACGTCCTGACCGTCGAAGATGATGTTCCCGCCACTGATGACCGCCGGCGGCGGCAGGATGCGCATGAGCGCCTTCGCGAGCGTCGTCTTCCCGCTCCCCGATTCACCGGCGACGCCCAGGATCTCGCCCGACCGCACGGTCAGATCGAGGTGATCGATGGCGCGCACCGGACCGGTGTCGGTGATGTAGTCCACGGAGAGATCGCGGATGTCCAGAAGCGGCCTCGGCTCCTCAGCCTTCGCGGCGACCGCGGTCTTGAGCGGCTCAGGCATGGTCGTCTCCCATCACCACGGCGGATCCGGCACTGTCGGCGGCGACCACGGGCGTCGAACGGCCAGGCCGCTCGCCCCGCTTGAGCAGATACGCGCGCCACGCGCGCTGGAGCCGGAGTCTCGGGTTCGTGATCTCGTCGAAGCCGGAGTTGAGCATCGTCAGGCCGAAGCCGACGAGCGCCACGCAGAGTCCGGTCGGCGCGAACGTCCACCAGGCGCCGGTCAGGAGCGCCGAGTCGTTCTGCGCCCAGTAGAGATTGGTTCCCCACGTCACCGCCGATACATCGCCGAGCCCGAGGAACTCGAGCCCGACCTGCGCGCCGATGGCATAGACGGTGCCGCCGATGACCTGCGACACGAGCAGCGACGTCATGTTCGGGAGGATCTCCGAGACCACGATGCGCCAGCTCGATTCGCCCGCCACGACGGCCGCGGCCACAAAGTCGCGATTCCGATGCGCGAGCGTCTGAGCGCGGAGCACGCGCGCGTTCCACGCCCAGCCCGCGATGACCAGCACGAAGCCGATGGTGAGCGGCCCGGACGGCAGATAGGCGGCTATGACGATGGCCAGGGGAAGCCCGGGGATGACCAGGAACACGTTGAAGAGCAACGAGAGGACGGCATCCACGCGTCCGCCCAGGTAGCCCGCGGTCACGCCGATCAGCGCCCCGACGAAGACGACCGTGATCCCGACGCTGAACCCGATGAGCAGTGACGACCGCGTCCCCACGACGAGCTGCGCCAGGACGTCCTGCCCCTGCCCCGTCGTCCCGAGCAGATGCTCGGCGGACGGGGGCTGGAGGGGCATTCCCACGAGCGCGTCGGGCTCACCCACGAGGAGCGGTCCGAAAACCGCCAGCAGGATGAAGGCGACGATGATCCACGCTCCGACGGCGGCGCGCCGGTCGTGGCGCACGGCGTCCACCCAGGCCGAGAGTCCTGCGATGGTGGAGTACCTGCGTCCGCTCATGACGTCGCCTCCCGGATGCGTGGGTCAAGCCAGAGCTGGACGAGGTCGACCAGGAAGTTCGCGCCGAGAACGGCGAACGTGATGATCAGGAAGATGCCCTGCATGAGCGCGTAATCCTGGCTCCGCACAGCCTGCACGAGAAGATACCCCTGGCCGGGATACGAGAACACGATCTCGGTCAGGAGCGAGCCGCCCAGCACGAACCCGAGCGACATGCCGAATCCGGTCACGCTTGGCAGGAGCGCGTTCCGCGCCGCGTACCTAAGCGCCACCCGCGACGGCGAGAGCCCCTTGGCCCGTGCGAGGTTGACGTAGTCCATTCCGAGCACCGAGACCATCGTGTTGCGCATGACCAGGAGCCAACCGCCGATCGTCGCGATGACGACGGTGCCGACGGGCAGGAACGCGTGCCGGACGACGTCCGCGATGAAAGCGAGGTTGAACCCCGGCGTCACTCCGTCGCCGTAGGCGTGACCGAGCGGGAACCACCCGAGCTGGAAGCCGAAGATGTAGAGCGCCACCATCGCCAGCCAGAAGTACGGGAACGCGCCCAGGAGCGCCGAGAGCGGCGGCATGATGGTGTCGATGCGGCCGAAGCGCCACCACGCCGCGGCGACGCCGAGGAGCGAGCCGATCGTGAAGCTCACCAGGACGGCCGTTCCGGCGAGCAGGATCGTCCAGACGAGCCCGCCGCTGATGACGTCGAGCACGGGCGACGGATAGTAGGCCACCGAGATGCCGAGGTCGCCCTGGAGCACGTGCCCGAGGTAGGTGAAGTACTGGATGATGAGCGGCGCGTCCGTCAGGCCGAACGTCTCTCGAAGCGCGTCGAGCGCCTCCGGTCCGAGCGTCCCGCGGAACCGCGCGAAGAGCGCGGTCGCCGGGTCGCCGGGCATCAGACGAGGAAGGAAGAAGTTGAGCGTCAGCGCCACCCACCCGGCGAGGAAGTAGAATCCGATCCGTTTGAGAAGATATCGCACTGCTCCTCCTGCCGACCGTCCGTGGCCGGTCACAACCGGGTCTACTCGCCGCTCCCCTGGCTTCTCGGCGTCAGGTTCGTGAGCACCAGCAGGCACTCGCCGCGGTCGAACTTGTTCGGCGACGGGTCGGCGTACGGGTTGTCCGCCGTCGGGAATCCGTCGAACCGCCCGATGTTGAACTCGGCCCACGAGGGGTTCGGATAGAGTGGGATGGCCGGCGCCTCCGCGACGAACGTCCGCTGGAGCAGCGCGGCCAGACGCCTTTGACCGTCCGGGTCGGCCTCACCCTCGAAGACCTCGAAGATGCTGTCGGCCCGCGCGCTCCCGTACCGGTGCCAGTTGCCCGGAGCGATCTCGCCGACCGGTTCGACCGTCTCGGACGACAGGAGCCACCAGTAGAACGTGTACGGCGTCGGGCCCTCGTAGGACCACCCGAGGCTCATGTCGAAATCGCCCTCCTGCACACGCTGGAACCACGCGCCGAAGTCGTAGGTCCGCACCGACGCGTCGACTCCGATCTCGGCGTACCCGCGTGAGATGACCTGCGCCGCGCGGACCCAGTCGGACCAGCCCGAGACCGTCAACACCTCGAACCTGAGCCGCTCGCCGTCCGCATCCACGCGATAGCCGTCCTCTCCCCACTCGAATCCGGCCTCATCCATCAGCGCGTTCGCGCGCTCCAGGTCGTACCCGACCCAGTCGTTCGCCGCGATGGCGAGCGAATCGCGCCACGAGGCGAAGCCGTCACTCAAGGCCGTCGGGTCGGCCGGACGCGAGTAGCGGAAGAGCGCCACGTCGATCATCAGCTCGCGGTCGATGGCGAGGCTCAGGGCCTTGCGGACGCGGATGTCGTCGAACGGTTCGCGTACCGTGTTCGTGTAGAGGAAGATGGTGCTCCCCGTCAGCGGGAACCAGTAGGCGTGACTCTCGGGGTCGCGCTCGACGAACACGCGGTCGATGGCCGGGACGAAATTGCCTGCCCAGTCGACCTCGCCGAAGACGAGAGCCAGGTTCGCGCGGTCGTTCGACGGTAGCGCAGGCATCCGGAGCGCCTCGACCGCGGGGCGTCCCTCCTGCCAGTAGTAGGGGTTCCGGCCGAGCTCGAAGACCTGGTTACGGAACAGCCGCACCTCCGTGAACGGCCCCGTCGCCACGGGGCTCTCGTTCGGATACGCGACGGGGTCCTCGATGTCGGCCCAGATGTGTTCCGGCACGATGAGCTGCGCCGCGATCTCACCGAAGCCCAGGACGTAGACCCGCTGGAAGCGGAACTCGATCGTGTTGTCATTGATGAGGCGGACGTCCTCGAGGTAGTTCCACGCCCCGCGCCGGTCGAGCGCAGGATACTCACGCATGAGTTCGAACGTGAAGAGCACATCGGCCGCCGAGAACGGCGTTCCATCCGACCACCGGACACCGTCGCGCGTCGTGATTCGAAGCGCGCGGTTCTGCTCACGCCACTCGTATGCGACGGCGAGCCAGGGCACGAACTCGGACTTCACGCTGTTGAAGACGAAGAGCGGCTCGTAGATGCCGGCGAGCGTGGGCCACCGCACGGCCGACGCGGTCGTCAAAGGGTTGAAATTGCGGATCCAGGACGCCTGCTGCTCCTGCGAGACGACGAGGACTCCCTCGGGAAGCGGTTCGCGCTCCTGGGCGCAGCCGGTCATGAGGAGCGCGGCAAGCGCGATGCACAGAGCCGCGAGCGCAGCCGGCCTCGCCGCCGGAGAGGCATCAGGTGAAGCGCTGCCGAGCAGGGCTGTCGTGAAGCGTCGCGTCATGCGGGCTCCTGGAGACGCTGTCCCCGGGTCATCAGCTGAACCCGTACACCCGGACATAGTCGACGAGCATGGTCTGGGGAAACTCGGTGCTCGCGTCGGGAGGGCCGACGAAATGGCCGCCGACGGCGACGTTCAGGATGATGAAGAACGGATGGTCGAAGACCCAGCCGGCGCCACCCGGCAGGTCGGACGAGGTCACGGTCTGGTACAGCTGGTCGTCAACGAACCAGCTGATCGATGTGGCGTCCCACTCGATGGCGAACACGTGGAAGTCGTCGTTGAAACCGCCGCTCGGGAGGGTGTATGAACCGGTCACCGCGGACCCTCCGCTGTAGCCAGGCCCGTGCAGGCTTCCGTGAACGATCGAGGGCTCCTGCCCGCGATACTCGAGGATGTCGATCTCGCCGCATGCCGGCCAGCCGACCTGATCGAAGTTCGAACCCAGGAGCCAGAATGCCGGCCAGATGCCTTGCCCCACCGGAAGCTTGATCCTGGCCTCGAACCGGCCGCGTTCCTGCTCGAAGAAGCCCCAGGTGTTGATGCGACCCGACGTGTAGTCACGGCCGGCGTACGACTCCTCGATCGCGGTGATCACCAGATTCCCGCTGCCGTCCAGGGAGACGTTCTCCGGCCGGTCCGTGTCGTACTCGAGCTGGTCGTTGCCCCAGTCGGTGCCGATGTCGAACCGCCACTTCGTCGAATCGGGCGACTGCCCGGCCGCGCCCTCGAACTCGTCCGACCAGACGAGACCGTAGACCTCGGGATCACCGACAGAACTGCATCCCACGGTCCAGAGGACCACGAGCGTCGCAATGGCGGTGATCAGACAGGCCTTCACGTTCACTCTTTCACTCCCCAGAGGCGCGCAACGACCACGCTACTCCCCGGCCACAACCTCGGTCTCGACCTCGATATGCGGGAACAGGCGGGAATCGTCGAGCGCCGCCTTCAACACGAGTGTCGCGGCGCCGATGGCGATCGACTTGGGTCCCAGCTCGCTCACGCGGATCTCCGAGGCGGTGAT